>CAYHCU010000008.1:7786-30635 GCA_964355035.1 uncultured Flavobacteriales bacterium
TATGCAAGAGCATCAGAAGCGTATTCCTATGTTTCAGGTGAGAAAATGATTAAGTTAAGTGACGAACAAATTATTGATTTGATCATTAAAAAATTCGAAGGCAAAAAAATTATGTTGTTTGCTCCGCTGATAAAAGCAAGAAAAGGACATTATCGCGAGTTATTTGAGCAGCTTATGCAACAAGGTTATTTGCGTGTACGGACAGATGGCAAGTTGGTAGAATTAAAAAAAGGATTACAGCTCGACAGATATAAGACACATGATATTGAATTATTGATTGATCGACCGGAAATAAATTCTCAGAGCCATCAACGCTTAAATGAGTCGATGACTTTGGCAATGAAACTTGGCAAAGGATCCGTATTAATCATTGAAAACGAAAAGGAAAAAGAAAATTATTATAGCCGACATTTAATGTGTCCGACTTCCGGAGTATCTTATGACGAGCCGCAGCCAAATACTTTTTCTTTTAATTCACCATACGGTGCATGCAAGAGATGCAACGGTTTAGGCATGATTACTGAAATTGATATTAAGAGCATCATTCCTGATTTTTCTCTCTCAATAAAAGCAGGAGGCATCGTTCCTTTAGGTCCTCAAAAAGACAATTGGATTTTTAAGCAACTAATTGCTTTAGGAAGAAAATACCAATTCAACATTTCAACACCGATAGAAGAAATTTCAGAAGAGTCCTTAAATATTATACTTTATGGTTCCGATGACGTACTCAATGTAGCGACAGATCATTCCGGAAGTGCCTACCATCAACCCTCAACCTATGAGGGAATTGTTAATTTTATTGTGAATCAGGATAACGATCAGGCATCGCCATCTATGAAAAGATGGATACAGGGTTTTATGCAACATGTTTTATGTCCTGAATGTGATGGCAATCGACTTAAAAAAGAGGCGCTCTATTTTAAAATCAACTCTAAGAATATTTCAGAGTTAGCAAACACAGATATTCATTTACTTGGACAGTGGTTTGAAAAATTAGAAGATAAACTTTCTGCAAAGCAAAAGAAGATAGGACAGGAAGTAATCAAAGAAATTCGAAAGCGAATCAAATTTTTACTTGACGTTGGATTAGATTATCTTACCCTGAACAGAAGTTCAAAAACATTGAGCGGCGGTGAAACACAACGGATCAGATTGGCAACGCAAATTGGATCACAGTTGGTGGGCGTTTTATATATTCTTGATGAGCCCAGCATTGGTTTGCATCAACGTGACAATGCAAGGTTGATAAAGTCGTTGCAGGAACTTAGGGACACAGGAAATACGGTTATTGTAGTTGAGCATGATAAAGAAACTATTTTAGCTGCTGATTACATTGTTGATTTAGGTCCGGGTGCAGGCGTTCATGGAGGCAGCATTGTAGCACAAGGGACGCCTGAAGAGATCATGCGTCAGCCTGGATTAACAACAGATTATTTAAGTGACAGAAAAATGATCTTTGCTCCTGTGATTTACAGAAAAGGAAATGGCAAATCAATTGAATTAAAAGGAGCGACCGGCCATAATTTAAAAAATGTAAATATCAAAATTCCTTTAGGAAAATTAATTTGTGTAACAGGTGTTTCAGGAAGCGGAAAGTCGTCGCTTATAAATGAAACCCTCTACCCTATTTTAAATCAGCATTTTTACAATTCAATACAAAAGCCATTACCATATCATTCGATAAAAGGATTGCAACATGTCGACAAAGTAATTGAGATCGATCAATCACCCATTGGAAGAACACCGCGATCAAATCCTGCGACATACACCGGAGTTTTTACTGACATCAGAAATTTATATGCACAACTTCCTGAAGCTGCAATCCGTGGATATCAGCCGGGACGATTTTCTTTCAATGTAAAAGGAGGGCGATGTGAGACGTGTCAGGGTGGAGGAATGCGAGTCATTGAAATGAATTTTTTACCTGATGTTTATGTTGAATGTGAAACATGCAGAGGAAAAAGATACAATCGGGAAACTCTGGAAATACGTTATCGCGGGAAATCAATTAGTGACGTACTCGATATGAGTATTGAAGAAGCAGTCGCTTTTTTCAAGAACATGCCGCAGATACTTCACAAAATTCAAACGTTGTCAGAAGTTGGTTTAGGATATATTACATTAGGTCAGCAGAGCACTACACTAAGTGGTGGTGAAGCGCAAAGAGTAAAATTAGCTACTGAATTATCCAAGCGTGATACCGGAAATACATTTTACATTTTAGATGAACCGACAACAGGTTTACATTTCGAAGATGTAAGAATTTTACTAGAAGTTTTAAATCGATTGGTAGATAAAGGCAATTCGGTGATGGTCATTGAACACAACATGGATATGATCAAAGCATCCGATTATGTTTTTGACTTGGGCCCGGAAGGAGGAGTTCGAGGAGGAATGATTATTTGCGAAGGAACACCAAGAGAAATAATAAAAAACAAAGACAGTATTACAGCAGAATTTTTAAAAAAGGAATTGTCAATTACCCAAAAATCAGGCAACCTTAAGAAAAAGGCTACGTTAAACTGAGTTCGTTTTTCGAAAAACAAAAAACGATAAACGATAATCGATAAAAAAAATGAATTACGATGAATTAAAAATCCGAAGAGCGTTTTCGGATAAAGATTGGCAAGAAATTAAAGCACATGATACATGGCAAATTTTCAAAATCATGGCAGAATTTGTCGATGGTTTTGAAAAACTAAGTAAAATAGGCCCTTGTGTATCCATTTTTGGTTCAGCAAGAACACATCCCGATCACCCCTACTATCATTTAGCAGAAGAAATTGCTTTTAAACTGACCAAAGAAGGCTACGGAATTATCACAGGCGGTGGACCGGGAATTATGGAAGCAGCGAATAAAGGAGCAAAGACAGCAGGTGGAAAATCAGTTGGTTTAAACATTGAATTACCATTTGAACAAAGTTCCAATCCATACATCGATCCAGACAAGCTAATCACTTTTGATTACTTTTTTGTTCGCAAGCTTATGTTCATTAAGTATGCGCAAGGTTTTGTAGTATTACCGGGAGGTTTTGGCACGATGGACGAATTATTTGAAGCGTTGACGTTAATACAGACGAAAAAAATCGGGAAGTTTCCAATTGTTTTGGCCGGAAAAAAATATTGGTCAGGACTTTTTGAGTGGATTAAGACCGTTTTGGTAGAAGAGAAAATGGTGAATCCGCAAGATCTGGATCTCATCTTCCTTGCTGATGATGCGGATCACGCCGTAAAACACATCAACGAATTCTATACCCGTTATCTGTTAAAACCGAACTTTTAACGAGCTTTCGGTTATCAACATTAGGTAATGGATAACTGCATCCTTTTCATTCTAAGAAGCATCGATTGATAAAGTAATTTGAGGCCTGAATTATATTCAAGCCAAAATGATTAAAATCGTCCTTCTCTTTATGTCGGCAATATCAATTTTTATTGCGTCGATATTTATTACTCCCGAATCTGTCGTTTATGTAGAACAGTCTTTTCCGACAGAAGTACAACCAGGAAGTGAGTTTACAGTTACCTTGACAGTTCACAAAGGCAAACAATCAGGCTTTGCACGTTTGCAGCAATTCTTGCCAAAAGGATTCAAAGCAGAAGGCATAGAAACCAAGAGAGCTCAATTTGTAAACGATGAAGAGAGTGCGAAATTTATATGGATCTCCCTGCCAGCTGAAGAAGTTTTTACAGTTTCATACAAAATAAAAGTCGACGAGAACGTAACCGGCAAGCAAGTTTTGAATGGCTTGTTCTACTATATCGAAAATGAAAAGACACAAAAATTCTCTTTAGATCCGATTGAAATCAATGTCGGTAATTCTATAACCGCAGAGGAAGTGAGGCCTGATATTGAGCGCAAACTAATCAGTGTGAACCCAAATAAAGGCGAATATCGGGTAGAACTTACGATTCATCCGAACCGTGAAAAGAGTTCAGCTCAGTTTATTGATGAAATTCCCTCCAATTTCTCTGCTTCAGCCTTAGAAACCCATGGCTCCACCTTCACTTTTAATGGACAGAAAGCAGTGTTTTCATGGACAACCTTTCCGAGCGAAGCTTCGTTTACAATATCATATCTGGTCAATTCAACCAGCCTGAAGACGGCACCTGAAATCAATGGAATGTTAGTTTATGGCGGGGAAGAAAACAAAACTGAATTAGAGCGGAGTAAAGAAGTTATTGCTGATGAGAGCACACCTGATTCAATAATCGATGCTTTGATTAGTGACGAAAATGAACGGCAAGCCATGGCAACAAAAGCACTTGAAGAGAGTCAAAATAATCAAACAACTGCATCCACAGAGAAAACAGTTGACATCACGATGCCTTCTCCTCAGAGTGGAATTTATTACAAAGTCCAGATTTGCGCAACTCGGAAAAGTCCGGCAAGAGATGGTAAATTCTTTGACAAGAAATATTCAATCAAGGATAATGTTGAGTTAACCAATCATGAAGGCTGGAAAAAATACATTATCGGAAGTTTTTCAAATTATAAAGATGCCAAATCATTCGGCACAAGAACAAGAGAAAAAGTGAAAGATGCTTTTATCGTCGCTTATGACAATGGACAGCGGATACCACTTAACCAAGCACAATTAAACAAAAAATTGAATCAGTAAAATATTTTTTAGCGAATACAAAAATGACAAAAACACGAATACCTGTAGTTTATTTTTTTTACTGCTTCTTATTTCTTTCCATCACGACCAATGGTCAGGAAACGGTAACGAAGAGTAAATTAAAAATGCCTGTAATAAGTTTTGCTCAAGGGGTACTGAATTTTAACGGCGATATTGGTTACAATAAATTGAATCAACCGCTCACCTCTCACTCCGGTTTTGAAATCAGCATTCAGAATCACACAGAAGGCAGATTATCATTCGGACTTCATATTCTTTCAGGACGTATGACCGGCGAAGAAAACACGGTAGACCAACATGCCAACTTTAAAACTTCAATATTTTCAGAAGGACTTCGAGTGCGGTATGAATTAATAAACAGAAAAAGAAGTGATCAGATATTAATTCCCTATTTGACTGCCGGAATTGAATACATTTCATTTCGTTCAAAAACAGACCTTTATGATGAAAATGGCGATTTCTACAACTATTGGTCAGATGGTTCAGTTCGCAATGTAGCAGAAGCAGGAAATAACGCCGGAGCACCTAAATCAAGGCGTGATTATGTTTACGAAACAAGTTTACGTGATGCTAATATTGATGGTTATGGGAAATACAAAGAGTCCGCTTTTTCTTTTCCAATTGGTGTAGGAGTTCGATTTAAGATTTCAAACAAAAGCTCACTTGACTTCAGTTCGATACTACATGCCACAACTACAGACTACATAGATGGAATTACGCCAAGTGGCATTGAAGGTCGTCAGGGAAATGCAAAAAAAGACAAATTTATTTTCACCTCCGTTGCGTTTAGAATTGATTTAGGTTCAGAAAGAGAAAAAGGAAAGAGTCGTTACAACTATGAGGCAGATGTACGAGGAGTCAATTTTGACGAATTAGTAAGTGATGACGCCGATCATGACGGCATTCCGGATGTACAGGATGATTCCTCAGCCACTCCTGCATCTAATCTGGTAGACACCCAAGGAAAGCCATTGGATAAAGATGACGATGGTATACCTGACTACAGGGACTTAGAATTAAACAGCGCACCTTATGCAGTTGTCAACGAGCAAGGTTTAACCATTACAGAAGAGATGATAGAAGAAGCCTTCCGGAAAGATTCACTTGCTGCTTTGCCGGCAGTTATTGAATACTTGAGAGCTTTTGATAAATTAGCGGAACGTAAACCTGATGTAGAACAGCGATGGACAGCAGATCGAGCGTCAACGAATCCTTCTGAACATTCAGTTATCCCTAGTCTTTACAGACGATTAGATACAGACTTAAACGGATACATTACGCCGAAAGAAATTTCTCTTGCAATTGATGAATACATGTCTCAGAAGTCTCCATATAGTGTTCAGGAGTTTTTCGATCTGATTGATTTCTTCTTCGTTCAGAAATAACAGAACTACTTTTTTACAAAGTAAAATCTACCAAAAAACCGGAACTAAAATATTTAGTTCCGGTTTTTTTATTGTGGTAATTCTCTCGACTATTAGTAGACATGTGAAAAAATTGAAATCGGTTAGCCGGCGTGCTTAGAAACCTACAAGGTTCTTCCAGAATATAGCAGTCACTTTTCGCGAAATGTCTTCATTTAACTAAAATTATTAAGAACTAAGTTTTGTTTGAAAGATGAAAATGCTGCAAGCATCCTGTAGCGGTTTGCTTTCTCCCCATCCCCTCTCAAACAATCCATGCATCATCCTGTAAGCAACTTGTCGGTCTTTGTTCGTCTGTTAGTTTATCACAATTTTACTAATTCCCGCCATACACTATTTCAAATACAGCATCACCTTTAAATTAAGTTCACCCCAACGTTTGAAAGCGACCCGCAATATTTAGTAAGGTTGCTCTTGATTTGAAACTACACATTTGGCTAAAGCCGAATTTAAAACCGAAAGATTTCCACTGTTTTTTTCTGTTTCTAGGTGAAAAGCGTAAGGTTTAAAACTCTTTTCAGTTAACAGTAATGAGCAATTCAAGTAAAATAATATGTTAAAACATAACAAAAAACACAATTTACAATGGAAGACAGAAAGTTTCAAATACTGGTCGTGGAGGATGATGAATTAGACAGACTAATAATGAAGAAAGCTTTAAGAAGCTCGAACATTAATCACGATTTATTTTTTGCAGAAGATCATGAAAGTGGCAAAGAAGCAACAAAAGACAAGGAATACGATTGTATTTTTCTCGACTATAATTTACCCGGGGGAACAGGTCTTGAATTATTGAAAGAAATTCGCAAATCAGGAAATGAATCTCCAATTATTATCGTAACCAGCCAAGGCGATGAAAAAATTGCTGTTGAAGCAATGAAAAACGGCGCCAATGATTATATCCCTAAGAATTTTTTGTCGGGTGAAGGAATCGCGCAAAGCGTGCGTTATATGGTAAGTATAAAGGAAAATAAAAGTCGTCACCGTGAATTAGAGCTTCAATTAAGTGCGGCACAAAATCAATTGAAAGCAGTAGTAGCGAACTCTCCAATCATTCTTTTTGCGGTAAATAATAAAAGCGAGATCACCTTATTTGAAGGAAAAGGTCTTGATGAATTAAACATCGACAAAACACGAATTTTAAATCAGCCTTTAGCAAATTTCTCAAAAGAAATTCCAATTCAACTTGAAAATTTTGAAAAGGCATTGAAAGGTGAAGAAGTAAAAGTTGTAGTGGAATGGGAAAACAAATATTTTGAAATTTTCTATACAGCAATTAGAGATAAGTCAAAAAATATTATAGGCGTAATTGGTATTGCTGCCGATGTTACGATGCATAAGCGGATTCAGGAAGAGTTAGAAAAAGCAAAAACACTGGCAGAAGATACAGCTAAAATAAAAGAAGAGTTTCTAGCCAATATGAGTCATGAAATCCGAACACCGATGAATGGAATTATTGGGTTAACACGAATATTACTGAATACGACATTAAGTGAAGAACAAAGAGAATACCTTACTTCAATTATGCAATGTTCAGATAATTTAATGGTCATCATCAACGACATTTTAGATTTTTCAAAGATTGAAGCAGGGAAAATGACGTTTGAAAAAGTCGATTTCACGATAAAAGATTCCATTAAGCATTCCATTGAATTATTTCAGTCAAAAGCTGATGAAAAAGGAATTCAGTTGGTATCAGAGATCGAAGCAGGGATACCGCCAACTATTTGTGGTGACCCTACCCGACTCTCACAGATTCTTAATAATCTGATCAGCAATTCCATAAAATTCACTGAAAAAGGAGAAGTGAGAATCAGTGCCCGAGTGAGTCAAAAATCTGCCAAGTCAGTACGAATTTTGTTTGAGATAAAAGATTCAGGAATAGGAATTCCGGAAAAGAGCCTGTCAACCATTTTTGAGAGTTTTACGCAAGCCAGTTCAGATACGACCAGAAAATTTGGAGGAACTGGATTAGGATTGACCATTGTGAAGAAACTTGTTGAGCTACAAAACGGTGAAATCAATGTAAAGAGCAAAATCAATGTTGGAACATCCTTTATATTTCATATTGAGTATATTATTTCAGAAACAACGATAAAGGTTGCCGACACTAAAAAAACGGAGGATAATTTATCTCACTTAAGCATCTTAATAGCTGAAGATAATAAGATTAATCAGCTTGTAGTGCGAAAAATTTTCGCTGACTGGAAAGTAACAGTGGAGTTTGCTGATAATGGACAGGAAGCCGTTCAATTAGCTCAATCTAAGCACTTTGATCTTATTTTAATGGATATTCAAATGCCCATTATGGACGGTTTAACAGCCTCAAAAACAATCAGAACCACCTTACAGGAGCCTTATTGTTCAGTACCTATAATGGCCATGACCGCACATGCCACAGCACTTGAAAAACAGAAATGTATGGATCACGGAATGAATGATCATATTAATAAACCGTTTGAACCGTTAGAGTTAAAGAATAAGATTTTGGCGCTAACCAAAAAAGGCAATTCACCGTTAAAGGACAATCAACCTACTCATACTCAACAAATAACAGGAGAATTGGAATTCAAACAGTCGATCGAAACGAGTCGTCCATCTTATGAACAGAACATAGCTGCTTCGAATAAAAAGGAGACGCTCAAGCATTTTCTGGATGCCCCAAAAATAAACCTGAATTACCTGAAGCAAATAGCAGAAGGAAACGAGGCCTTTATCATTGAAATGATAGAAATGTTTTTGAACAAAACACCGGAAGCCATCTCCGAAATGCATTCTCACTTTAGAAATAAGAATTGGGAAGAATTCAAAAAAGTGGCACACCGGATTAAGCCGTCATTTGGGTTTATGGGTATGCAGGAAATTCAGCAAGCCCTTTCAAAGGTAGAGTTGATGAGCGATACAGAATTAAGAGAGCCTGAAGTGGATGAATTACTAGTAGAAGTTGAAACGAGAACTGCTCAAGCTTATTCACAATTGCGAAGTGAATTAAGCATCTTGAAATAACACAAAGAAATTAATACATAAAGCAGTTTTCGGAAAAAACAGAAAGATAAAATACTATCTTGCGTGCACTAAAAAATAAACACGAAATAAATGAAGGTCTTAATTTGCGAAGACGATGAAATGGTATTAAAAATGGTAGAGTTCAAGCTTGAAAAAGAAGGCTATGAAGTTATACTTGCAAAGGACGGAAGAGAAGCAATTGAGAAGATTGATTTATTAAGACCGGACATTATAATTACGGACATTATGATGCCATATTTGACCGGGTTAGAAATTGTACATAAAGTCAGAAAGCAATTGAACATAAAGGTTCCGATTATTATTGTTTCATCGATAGGCTTGGAGAAAACCGTTTTAGAAGCATTTCAATTAGGAGCAGATGATTTTATCACCAAACCATTTAGTCCGAACGAACTTTCTGTTCGTGTAAAGCGGCTGTTAATGAAATCGCATTAATCAAAAGATGCCACTCAAAGTCAATATTTTTATTATATTTTTGATTCTTCTTCTCTCGGGTTTTGGATTTAAAAGCTATGCTCAAACGAAAGGATCAGATACCTTGGTTGTTATTTCCGATACGACAGATTTAGATGCATTATTTAAAAAAGCAAGGGAATTCAGTTATAACGATAACTATAGCCAAGCACGAAGAATTTGTTTAAAAATTTTGGAAAAGAAGCCATCTTATTATGACGTCCGAACTTTCTTGGGTCGAACTTACACGTGGCAAAAAAATTACGATCTTGCTCGAACAGAATTAAGTCGAGTATTAATAGAAAGAGAAAATGATCAAGAAGCACTGAGTGCTTTATTTGATGTGGAATTCTGGAGCGAAAATTATGAAATTGCAAATGATTACTTAAAGATTGCTTTAGGCTACTACCCCAACTCAGAAGAATTGCTTTTGAAGAAAGCGAAACTACAAATGAAGTTAGAAGATAAAAGTGGAGCAGCTTTAACTTTGAGAAGAATTTTGGATTTAAATCCGGGAAGTAAAGAAGCTTTGCAATTAATGAATAGCTTAGAGGGACGCCGACTGAACAATAATTTTTTATCGAGCTATACTGTTGACGAATTCAGAAAAGGCAAAGATCCACAGATTTTAATAAGCACTCAATTAGGAAGAAACTTTACATTTGGCTCGTTGACCATGCGTATTAACGCTGCTGACAAATTTAATCAGAGAGGATTGCAATACGAAATGGAGACATACACCAACTTCACTCGAAAAATATATGCTAATTTGTCAACTGGATTTGCTTTCGACGCAAAAATATTTCCAAAAGAAAAATTTGGTGCTGAACTATATTTTAAGCTTCCTGCAAGTTTTGAATTCTCAGCAGGAATACGTTATCAGAAATTTGCAAAAGCAACCAGTTTTTACACTTCGAGTTTGGGCAATTACTACAAGAATTATTGGTTTAGCGTTCGCACCTTTATTTCACCAAAAACAGATTCTACATCAGAGAACAAATCTTTAAAGAATTCATCGATAACCTTAATTGCAACGATAAGAAATTATTTTGGTGATGGGAATAATTACCTTGGAATAAAAGCAGGCAGAGGACAATCACCCGACGAAAGAAAAGCATTAAACGTTGCGAAACAGACTACCTCCTATTCCGGCGGGCTTGAATTGCAAAAGAGCGCATGTGGCAGATCGGTAATTGAAGGCGAAATTACCTATTCAAAAGAAGACATTAGGCCCACTGATTTCACACAAAGATTAACTACGAGTTTAACTGTAAAAACTGTATTCTGACGCCCATCACCATGCTAAAAAAGCACCTATTTTATACCGGACTAATCTTTCTTTTATCCTTTACGAGTATTTATGCTCAGAAAACAGAAGATGGAGTTGAAACAAAAGTATCCAAAAAAGCAAGTAAGAAAGATTTCGGAAAAAGCTTCTTTGAGAAGGATTCCATTCATGTTATCCGCATCAATTTTACGCAATGTAGTTTTTGGGATTCGCTGACACTTAATAAAAAAAAGCTTGACTCTTTAGAAATTTCAAATTTCCTACAAGCCAACATTATTATTGACAATAAAAAATTCTATTCAGTCGGAATTCGATTTAAAGGTGAATCATCCTACGAATTTTATCCAGGAAAGAAAAAACCTTTGCGAATAAAATTCAATAAATTTATCAAAGGCCAGGACTTTAAAGGTTTAGAAGAGCTCAATCTGACCAACAACTTCAAGGACCCTTCTATGATGCGAGAGAAAATCTATTTGGATATTCTAAACAAAGAAGGTCTTCCTGCGCCCAGAGCGACCTATGCAAAAGTTTATATCAATGACAAATACTGGGGATTATATTTAGTGAATGAAAGCATAGACAAAGTATTTTTAGAAACCAGATTTGCAAGCTCATCAGGAAATTTATTTAAAGGAGAACCGCAAGCGAATTTCATTTATGTTGGTAATGAACCAACAAAATACATGAGCCGGTATGTTTTGGAGAATAATACAAAAAAGAATGATTGGACAGATCTTGTCAAATTAATAAAATTAATAAACGACACTTCTTTGACACCCGACGAATATGTTCGGAAACTAGAAACCAATTTCAATTTGGATAAATGTTTACGAGCATGGGCGATTAACAACCTAATAGGTAATGTGGATGCCTACAACATGTTTTACCCACACAATTTTTTTATTTTTCATGATACAATTACCACAAAATGGAATTGGATTTCACTTGACGGGAATTATTCATTTGCTGCATGGAACCCTGTAATGCCTTTGAATCAATTAGAAAACCTGGAAATATTAGTTCCAGATTCTGTTCCTTACAAAGAAAGCAGACCATTGCTGGAAAGAACCTTGGGCGAAAACAAAACGATACAACGGAGGTATTTAGCAATAGCAAGCGAGCTCATTAGAAGATATTTCACTGAAGAGACCATGAATCAAAAAATTGACAGCCTTGCACTACGAATTAGAGTTTCAGTATATGCAGATGTCAACAAAATGTATTCCAACTCAGACTTCGACACCAACTTAAACAGCACAGTAGGTGATCCATTAGATCCCGGAAATTTTATTCCGGGATTAAAATCTTTTATTGCAGCACGAAGAAAATCCGTTGAACGTCAAATTTCGGAACTCAATAAAAAATTAGAATACTAATTTCTTTTGAAATTCATATCTTCCATATTTCTCCAGGTTCACTGGTCAGACCTTCAATATTCTGTTGATGAGGCAGGCCGTTCGATTTATAATTTTCCGGTTCAAATCAGAGTTTTAATCGGCTTAACAATTCTATTTTTAATAGTAATTCTCACTTTATTGGGAATCATTATGGGAAGCAGAATTTATAAAACCAAGAGGGTAAATAAAAAAATCGAGTTGCAAAAAAAATACCAATCTGTATTTCATCAACTTGTATTTGAAGACGCTCTGAATGACACAATGATACTTTCAGCATTTGATAAAACAGATCTGGATACGTCTTATAACAGACTAATAATTTTAGAAGAAATCATTCATTTACACGAAAATTTTACCGGAGAAACTGCTGAACGACTTGAACAAATATATTCTGTTTTAGGTTTTGAAAATGATTCATTATTAAAATTAAAAAGTAAACGTTGGTACATCATTGCCAAAGGAATGAAAGAGATGGCGATAATGAATATAAAATCAGGCTATCCTGAGATCAGCGGCTTTATTAATAGTAAAAATGAAATCCTTAGAATGGAGACACGGATCGCACTAATGAAACTCAGCGATACGGATCCACTCGCTTTCCTTTCAAAAGAGAAAGAACATTTATCAGACTGGGACTCCGCCAACATCTATAATATGTTGACGAAAATGCCGGAACAAATAAGGCCGGATTTCAGTCAGTGGTTAAATTCAACAAATAAAGATGTTGTCGTTTTTTGTATTCAGATGATTGGACGATTTCATCAAAGTGATTCCATTAAAACACTTTTAGTTTTATTAAAAAGTCCGGATGAACGAATCAAACTTTCTGTCATACGAGCATTGAGAGAATTAAGTGCAACAGAAGGTGAAGAATTGCTTCTTGAAATTTATTCACTTGAAAATTTAACGATTAAGGGCGAAATACTCAAAACATTAGAAGTCATTGGTAGTGAAAAATCGTTACCTGTTTTGGAGAAAATCATTCGTCAACCGATAGAAGATTATTCAGTGGTTATTCAAGCAATACGTTCTATTCTTTCAATTCACACAGACGGAGAGAAACTAGTAGAAACAATTTTTAATCAATCGGGACCACAATTGCAATTAATAATTCGTCACGCACGCGATAGAAGGCTATAAACTATGGGATTATTTTTTTATTATTTCACAAAATTCGCTGACCATTTTATTTTGGTTTACAGCTGTATTTTATTTGGGACCTACTTTGTTTTATCGGCTGTTTCAGCATTTGACATCATAAATTATATGCGTCGGAACAGCTTCATTGATTATCGCGATATTCTTGCTGCTCCTTCTGCCCCATCAATTTCAATTGTAGCACCGGCGTACAATGAATCAAAAACGATAGTTGAAAATTTAAGGTCATTACTGAATATTCATTATGTTAATTTTGAAGTAATCATTGTTAATGATGGTTCAAAAGACGATACGTTGCAATTAATGATTGACGCCTATTCATTAGAAGCGGTTCCATATGCTTTTGAAGAAAAGATAAATTCGAAACCAATCAGAGCTGTTTACAAATCCACTATTCCCTCATTAAGCAAATTGACAGTTGTAGACAAAGTAAACGGAGGAAAAGCAGATGCGCTAAACGCAGGTATAAACATTTCGCGATATGCTCTTTTTGCTGCAATTGACGTAGATTGTATTCTGGAGTATGAATCACTGTTAAAAATGGTGAAACCGTTCATGGAACAGACAGAAACAGACAAAGTAATTGCTGTAGGCGGTGTAGTGAGAATTGCCAATTCTTGTGAAGTTAGCGAAGGAAAGATCACGAAAATAAATTTACCTAAAGAAATTATTCCTCGCATACAAGTTCTGGAATACATCAGAGCCTTTTTATTAGGAAGAATGGCATGGAGTCGTTTGAATGGCTTAATTTTAATTTCGGGAGCCTTCGGAATGTTTGATAAAAAAATAGTCATTGCTTCGGGTGGTTATAATCACGATACCGTTGGAGAGGACATGGAGTTAGTTATCCGTATGCGTCGCTATATGGAAGAACGAAAAGAAAAGCATCGGGTAGTTTATCTTCCTGATCCACTTTGCTGGACAGAAGCGCCAAGTAGTTTTAAAATTCTCAGCAATCAAAGAAATCGTTGGACACGAGGAACAGCAGAGACGTTGTGGATACATAAAAAATTAATCTTTAATCCGAAATATCATTTTTTAGGAATGATAAGTATGCCCTTTTGGTTCTTATTTGAATACCTTGCTCCTATTGTAGAAACTGTTGCTTTTTTCTATTTGATAATGATAGCATTTTTAGGAATCCTAAACGTAGAATTATTTATTGTGCTTTTCATTCTCATCTATACTTTTGCCATTATGTATTCAACAGCCGCAATTTTATTTGAAGAGTTAAGTTTTCATCAATACAAGAAAAAGCGTGACATTTTGCGACTACTTGGTACAGCATTGATAGAACCGATATTTATTCACCCACTCACTGTTTACTATGCAATCAGAGGAAATCTTGATCTTATGACGGGTGTAAAAAACTGGGGAACTATGAAAAGAAAAGGTTTTTCAAGAGCACCAGTGAAATAATTAAATCGAAGTATAACTTTTCATTAATATTCTCTGCATCATTGGTAAATAAAACTCCCAGAAAAAGCGATTTCTATCGGTGACATCGACAGCATTATACATTAAAAACTTCAATGTTGAAATTCCCCTAAGCTTTGCAAAACGAAATTTTGTTGGATTATCTGCAAAATCACCGCAAAAATAATAGAATTTAAAGTCCGTATTCCGGTGAATGATAGCCGGAAATATTTTAGGGATGCCATGAGCAGACAAGATTGCTTCACCTTGAGGAAGAGTACTGAGAACGTATTTTGAAATAATACTGTTGGTGTCATTTTTATTGACCATAATATCAATCCAATAAGGATAGATCATAACAGCAGGAACATCATAAGCATCCTGATTGGCTTTATCGGTATAGATTTTAGGAACAGCATCATTTAATTCCTTGCCTTTTTCTAAAACGAGAACATTGCCCGATTCATTGACAAAAAGCATTCCTTCTTTTTTAAAATTCCAAATGCCATTATGTTCTTTTTTATAGGCCCGAACAATCCAACCCGGAAGATCCGGATTGTTTATTGTATCCAGTGAAGCAATGTATCTTGCCATCCAGCCCGTCCATTCTATTCCCCACATTTTTTCAAATTCGTGGCGTATATCAATAGGAGTTGGATAGCCAATCGTATTAAATTCAGCAATGACAGGTTTATTTTTGCTCTTCATTTTCTTCATAAGCAATAAATCCTTCTCTGTCAGTCCACCATAAATACTTTCAGAATTATCATTGATATCGCGATGGGAATACCATTCATTCCCTAACACGCCGTAGGTGTCAGCAAAATAAGCAAGGTTATAAACCTTGGCCAAGCTGTCTACTTCAGGCTCATCCAGTTTTTCAAAATCATTGATTGCATACTTTTCCTCATCATAAGGAAAAAAACCAAAGTAGTCCTTATTTATATCGTAAAAAGAGCCATTCGGTTTAGTGTATTTTTCATGGTCTAGAATCCAATTAATTGACCGGTGTTTGAAACTGTTGGTGTTTAAAACCGTTTTATCAACAATCAACACATTGAGTTTACGATTGGGAGAAAACTCCCACGCAGTTCGCATCCAAAGCGGTGTGGCCATGAGCAAGACAATAAAGGTCAATATGATTCTGCTTTTCATAGGAGCGGAAAAGTGTAAGATTTAGGGGGTAAATGTATCCTTTTAAATGTCCTTAAACGCAACAAAAATAGGGATAATAGCATAAAAAGATACACATAAAAGTGTTTAAAACATGGGACAGATAAAAGTATTTATTGTAGAGGATGATCATTTCTTGGGAAGCCTAATAAAAAAGACGTTAGAGAAGCTTGACAACTGCGAGGTCACGCACTTCATGACGCCTGAAGAATGCCTGAATAATCTCCATTTGAATCCTGATATAATTTCGATTGACTATATGCTACCGGGAATGAACGGCATTGATTTAATGGAAAAAATCAAAAATTACAACGACTCAATTCAGTGCGTGATGGTTTCAGGTCAGGAAAAAATTGACATCGTAATTGACACTTACCGCAAAGGAGCAGCAGATTATATCATCAAAAATGACAATGCTTTAGTCAATCTAGAAAATTCAATAAAGACGCTTTGTAAGACGGTTTATCTAAAGCAAGAGAACGATACGCTGAAAGAAATCGTCATTGATAGAAATAAATACGGTAATATTTTAGGTAATAGTAGTCCGGTTTTGAAAATTCTTCGTTTAATCCAAAAAGTAGAGAAAAGCAACATTATGGTACTTGTTACCGGTCAAAGCGGTACAGGCAAAGAATTAGTAGCAAAAGCCATTCATTACAACTCTCAAAGAGGACGAAAGCCATTTGTGACTGTTAACATGGGAGCAATACCTGAAGACTTAATAGAAAGCGAATTATTTGGTCATGAAAAAGGGGCTTTTACAGATGCGAGAGATCGTCGTATCGGAAAATTTGAAGAAGCCAATGAAGGGACTATTTTTCTAGATGAAATCGGAGAAATGGACTTGATGATGCAAACAAAACTACTGCGAGTATTACAAGAAAAAGAAGTAACAAGAATCGGAAGTAATAAAGCAATAAAATTAGATGTACGCGTTATAGCGGCAACGAATAAAAATCTTGTTCAAGAAGTAAAAGAAGGAAGGTTCAGAGAAGATCTATTTTACCGTCTTCAAGGATTTTTAATTCACCTACCTACTCTATTAGAAAGAGGTGACGATGTAATTCTACTGTCTAAAAACTTTTTAACTGATTTCTGCAAAGAAAACAGAATGCCGAATATTCAATTGAGCAAAGAAGCTACGAAATTTCTAATGGACTACAAATGGCCGGGAAATATTCGTGAACTTAAAGCAGTGATTGAAAGAGCTGCAATCATGTCAGAGAACAATACAATATTGCCGGAAGATTTGGTATTTGTCACCTCTTAATGGTGAGTGGCGATTGGTGAGTAGTGAGTAGTGAGTGCCTTGTCGCATCATTTTTCACTTTTCACTTTTCACTTTTCACTTTTCATTTTTTACTTTTCATTTTTTACTTTTCATTTTTCACTTTTCATTTTTCGTTTTTCGTTTTTCGAATAACGCAAACCGTTGACCTCCGTCCATTATCCATTGTCAATTATCAATTGTCAATTATCCTTCTTCCTTTTAAGAAAACCTTACACTTGTAATTTTCACCCTGAATCTCGGCTTACTTTATAAGGCTATTTGCGTAAATCATATAACAAAAACGCATAAACCGTGAAGCCAAACAAGAACAAACAGAAAGTCAGTTTAAGAACCCGATTGAAACAACGAATTTCGTTGAAAGAGGTATTCTTTTTAAGCACGGGAATGCTTGCAATGACAGCAATCTTATTAGTTTTTATGAATGCGACCAACCCACTCAGCTCACAAGCGAAAGGAGAAAATTCCATCAAGGTTATCAAAGTTACAGATCAGGTTTTCACAACAGATACTTCACTTGATCAACCGGAAATTATACAGGATAAAATTAACAGTTCTCACACGATTCTTATCCGTGACAGAAAAATAATTAATGCTCAATAACAGAAAACATGAAAAAAGCATTAATACTACTCTTCAACGAAGCAAAAAGCAGCATTCTCACGAAATCCTTACAATTTTCGATTGTAGGATTTTTCAGTATACTTTTTCTATTCCCAATAACAACACGTGCAGGTTCCAAAATCTCCATTGCTTCAGGTAACTGGGAAAATTCAGCAATATGGAATCCGGCAGGAGTTCCTGCAAGCAGCGATAATGTTGTGATTGGTAATTCAACCGTTATTACAACAACAGGAAACACATCTGTTCAAAATTTATCAGTCTTTGCAAGCGGACAATTAACACTTGGCCAAGCAACCCGCATGACAATTGGGGGAAATATTACGATAGATGGCAGAATGAACATGAATATGGCCATGATCACAATAAGCTCAACCGGTCGAACTTTCAAGATTAGCTCGGGAGGAACATTTATTTGGGATCCCGCGATTAACACATCTGCGGAAGCAACAATATTTACAAATTGCACAGAAAACTTTGATCCGACCAGTACTATCATTATTAAAAGGTGGTACAACTACACCATTCCTTTTGCACAAGATATAAATGGAAATTTAGGAAATTTAGAAATAAATTCACCCGGTGGAACGAATTCAATTGTTGAATGGAATCAAAATAACCTATTTGAAACACATAAAATATTCGGAACATTAACAATTGATCAAGGTTGGGTTACATTAGACAAATCAGGTTCTATAACAAATACAACCATTGGAAATATCATATTAAAAAACATCAATTCGATTTTCTATGGTCACAACGGTACACATTTAAGTTCCTTTCATTTACATTGTTCCAATATCACGAATAACGGCGGAGTGTTTTATGGCTTATCTGATGGAGATGGAAATGTAACTGTTCATGTTCTTGGAAATTTCATCAATAGTGGAAATGTAAAAATTATCAATAATACAGGAATCCCAAATGTGAGCAATGGAAATGCGACCTTAAATGTTGAAGGTTCGTTTACACAAACACAAGGCGATACTCGAATTCTTTACAATATAGCCACAACGAATTCAGGATTTTTCAATGCAACTATAGGAGACTTAAATTTAAACGGTGGAATATTTATGGGACAAACTGCTTGTCATACGTCCGGACAAGTTAGCACACTATATATTATACGAGATTTCAATATTAATTTTCTGAACGCTTCGGACAAATTCAGAGGCACTTCACTTTCGAGTATTTCAGGAATTCTAAACAATATTAAACTGAACATTACAATTGGTGGTAATTTCATTGTAAACGGAGTTTCAAATGCAGAAGTAACTAGTTCTGCAGCTTCCGGGAATGAAGAAGTGACTATCAACGGAAATTACGACATAAATGGATGCAACAACAGTTTAAATTATGGTTCTTTAATTGCTTCTCACAACCTCGTATTAAACATCCACAGTACTTTAAAAATGAATGGTGGAATACTTGCTCTTTCTAAAAACTATGGTACACTGACGGCTTCAATAAAAAATATAATCATCAGTGGCGGAACACTTTCAGCGAAAAACAATCAGGGAATAGGCAACATTGATATCAGCAACGATTTTACACAAACCGGAGGTGAATTTATTTTTCATCATAACATTACTAATCCGACTTCTGACAATATTTCAGTTGCTATATCAGGAATTTTCAGTCAATCCGGTGGAGTACTAAACCTTGATGACAATATCCTAGGCAACTCAGGAGAACACATTTTAAGATTCAAAGGTCCTGCAGTAAACTTTTCAGGAAATGGGAAAATTATTCGCAGCGGCGATGGCAATTCAAACCTCCTAGGAATGATAAGTTATGAATCTCCGAAATTTCAGAAATATACAAGGACAGGTTCAGCACAGAACATAGAAAACATTGTTCAATATATACAGCCAGGAAGCATTGTGATTGTAAACGACTGCGAATTCAAATTGGCATCCACTAATCAATCCGGAATTACGATGTTGCACATAAAAAGTGGTGCTACATTAAACATGAATAAAGGTCAAATAGTATCGAATTTACAGTATGGATTTTCGAAATTATACGTTGACTCTGCAGCTACCCTAGTAACCGGTAATCCATTTGGCTTTTATGATCCGGCAAAAAAAGCCACTATTAATCCTGATGGAAATACGAATTACGATTTAAATATCTTCAGCATTATCGAATACAGCGGAATAGAAAACATAATTGTTACAGGAATACCCTTCGGCAGCAGCTTTTCAAATTCAAAATACGGAATTCTTCGAATCAACTTACAAGGATCAAATGAACCATTTGCAAGTCTAGCCAACAGCGAAGTTTATGTAAGAACAAAATTGGATCTTGTTTCAGGTGCATTAAAACTTAACTCGAATACATTAACGATAGAAAATGGTTCACTGAATGCAATAACAAGTAATAAAGGCTATATTATAAGTGAAGGATCAGTTCCAATAAATAATAATATTCTATGCTGGAAAAATTTATCTGCCGGAATTCATGAAATCCCTTTTGGAATAAGTTCAACTAAATTAGTTCCTGTGAAATTCAATATTACCAGCGGTTTTGGAAAAGACATTTTTGTGAGCACTCGCAGAACAAATAAAGACAACAGACCTTACCCTGCATTAAACATGTTATTTCCGGGAGGATCTCCTTTTGCGAATGAAAATGTTATCGATCGATGGTGGTCATTTACAGGAATAGGAATTAAAGCAGACATCACTTTAACTTACTTGGGAGAGGAAAATTCTTTGATTTCATCATTGGCTACGGGATTGCTAAACATTATTCAGTGGAAAGGTGAGAGTTGGAATATCACTTCAGCCCTATCCAAAGGTACTCGAGGATCAAGCGGAACAATAGCAATAAAAAACTCAATTCTATATCAGGATTGGGCGATTGCATCAGCATCTGTTGCTTCAATTGATTTAACTGCAAAATTAAAAACAGATACAGTATCGGTAAGTTGGCACATTCAATCCGAATCAGGTATAGAAAAATTTATAGTAGAACGAAGTTCAGACGGCATCAACTTTACAGAAGTTGGTGAGATGAAAGCTTCATTTGATAGCAAAGTAACAGATTACACTTACGATGATGTTTCCTTTACCAATGCAGAATTATATTACCGATTGAAACAAGTGAGTCATGATGATACCTATATCTATTCAAAGGTAGCAAAAGTTGAAATTCAAAATACTTCAATTGGGATGCGAATAAACTCAGTAGCACCAAATCCGTTTAGCAATCAAATTCAATTAAGTTTGTTATCTGAATCCAACCAAAAGTCATCGTTATATCTTATAGGCAGTGACGGTAAAACAAAATACCAAAAAGAAATTCAGCTTGAAAGTGGAGAAAACTCAATTCAGCTTGAAAATTTAGAGGCACTTGAAGCAGGAACATACATTCTTGTTGTTGAAGGAATAAAAGAGAGACTTAGCAGAAAAGTAATAAAAAATTAAGACAAAATTTCCAGCAGATGAAAAACAGAATACGTCAAAAACAAAAAAGTAAATTAAGAACAAGATTTGTTCTTATTGCAGGGAGCATATCATTTGTACTTACGATCTCAGCCGGAATTCTTGTTTATCTGAATGTAAATAACATCAGTAAAACGAGAGCAACAGCAACAGGAAGCGAAGGAAGTGGAGCCAGTCTGAGCAATGGAGATATTATTTCAGAATTCACATGGGAAAAAGATCCTGTCACAGCTTCTACTTTAGGACCGGATGCTATCTCAGCAAGCAAAGATGCGCATTCAATGGCCGGAGGAAGATCATCTACGGGAGGATTATCCGCAGGACCAAATGGAAGAGATATCGGCTTGGAATTTGAAGGTACAGAATTATGGAATCAAGAAGGGATTGACATCAGTATTGATTATAGCAGAAATGAAAAAAGCGGTTCTTTCTTTTCGAGAGATAACGGTTTTAATTTTGGAATGGACAATGGATATATTACAATTGCATATCGCTTGGAAAATAAACATGGCGGAATTGAGTCTTTCAAAACAAAAACTGAATATGAAATTCCAATAGATATGAATTTCAGAACCTATCGGTTTATGTACAATCCTTCAAAAGGAAAAGCGGAAATTTTCGTAAACAGTGTCATAGTATGGAGCAATCAGCATACACCAAATACACCACTCTCTTGGAAAAACGCAGGACCGGTTACAATCGGAAAAGGTATGAATGGCGATGGAAAAGACATAGCGATATTTGACAATCTTGTAATCAGAACAGCAGGAAACACTGCACCATTAGCAGAATCGCTTTTAAATTTTATGCTGGAAGAAAAAGACGGTGGAATAAAAATACATTGGTCAACTTCTGTAAATGATAAAATAAAATCTTTTACAATCGAACGATCCATCAATGGAGTAGATTTTATGAATGTAACAACTATTCCAATGAATCCGGATATTACCGACAGTGAAGAATACAGTTACGTCGATAAAACCAAAGCAACCACAGGAGTAGTATATTACCGACTTCGTCAAACATTTGCGAATGGCAAATTTATTTCACATTCACTAGCCGCAATCAAAATGCAAAGTGAATCCAATTTAGCGATTGAAAAAATCAATCCATTACCATTCGACAAAACATTTGACATCTCCTATTTTCTTCCATCATCAGGAAAAGTCTGGATTCAGATCAGCGACGAAAAAGGAAAAGTAATTGATACACAATCATTCGACGCTCCAAAAGGAAAGAATGTACATGTCTACAAAAACGAAAAAATACGCGAAGCCGGCACCTACTCTATCAATCTTATCTTTGATAATAAGAAAGTGACGCGGTCGATAATTAAAATATAAATTCCATTAGTTAAAGGAGTTTAAAAAGAGGCTGTTTCTTTTATGAAGCAGCCTCTTTTGATTTTTTATTACCGTCCCTTTTTTATTGCCATCACCTTTTTTATTGCCGTCACCTTTTTATTGCCGTCACCTTTAGGTCAATGTCATTTAGTTAGTGTATAAAAATTTA
>CAYHCU010000009.1:0-30612 GCA_964355035.1 uncultured Flavobacteriales bacterium
TGTACAAAACAGTGGGGTTGCAGAAGTAAGCCTTGAACAAAAAGATATTAAAATTACCATTCGGACAACTCACGGACAAATGGTAATGGCTTCGGCTCCTTCCACTTCTGTTCATCATATGGTTGCCGCACCAGTCGCTGCTGCTCATTCTTCCTCACCACCCGCAAGCAGCCTACCTAAAGAGAGTGCAGAGGATTCTAAATATGTCATCATTAAATCCCCGATGATTGGTACTTTTTATCGCACACCCTCACCTGACAAACCTGTGTTTGTAAATGTTGGAGACGAAATCAAAGCAGGGAAAGTGTTGTGCATCATTGAAGCGATGAAATTATTCAATGAAATCGAATCGGAAATTTCAGGAAAAATAGTAAAAGTGTTAGTTGACAACTCTACTCCGGTAGAATACGACCAACCTCTCTTCTTAGTAGACCCAAGCTGATATATGTTTAAGAAAATTTTAATTGCAAACCGAGGTGAAATCGCTTTGCGAATAATTCGTACTTGCAAAGAGATGGGTATTAAAACAGTTGCCGTCTACTCTACTGCAGATAAAGATAGTTTACATGTTCGTTTCGCGGATGAAGCTGTTTGTATTGGACCTCCCCCAAGTAAAGATTCTTATTTAAATATTGCAAGTATCATTGCTGCAGCGGAAATTACCAATGCTGATGCAATTCACCCGGGCTATGGATTCCTTTCCGAGAATTCGAAATTCAGCCAAATCTGTAAAGAACATAAAATAAAATTCATTGGTGCCACTCCTGAACAAATCGATCAGATGGGAGATAAATCCAATGCAAAAGATACAATGAAAAAAGCCGGCGTCCCAACAGTTCCGGGAAGCGACGGACTTATTCCTGATTTAAAAACAGGACTTAAAAATGCAAAACAAATTGGCTATCCTGTAATCATCAAAGCTACTGCCGGTGGTGGTGGCCGTGGGATGAGAATTATTTGGAAGCCGGAAGATTTCGAAACACTTTGGGATTCTGCTCGTCAGGAAGCAAGCGCTGCTTTTGGCAATGATGGTATGTACCTGGAAAAATATATTGAAGAACCTCGTCATATTGAAATTCAAATTGCCGGTGATCAATACGGAAAAGCTTGTCATTTAAGTGAGCGTGATTGCTCAATTCAACGTCGTCATCAAAAATTAACAGAAGAAACTCCTTCCCCTTTTATGACTGCTGAATTGCGTGAAGCAATGGGTGAAGCTGCCATCAAGGCTGCTTTAGCGGTGAAATACGAAGGTGTCGGTACAGTAGAATTTTTGGTCGACAAACACCGCAAATTCTATTTCATGGAAATGAATACACGTATTCAGGTGGAGCATCCGGTTACAGAAGAAGTAATCAATTACGATTTAATCAAAGAACAAATAAAAATTGCAGCAGGTATGCCAATCTCAGGAAAAAATTATTTTCCGAATTTACATGCTATTGAATGTCGCATCAACGCTGAAGATCCATACAACAACTTCCGCCCTTGTCCGGGTAAAATTACCGTACTCCACGTTCCAGGTGGACATGGTGTTCGTGTAGACTCACATATTTATGCAGGGTATATTATTCCGGCGAATTATGATTCCATGATTGCTAAACTAATTACGGTTGCACAATCACGCGAAGAAGCCATCAACACAATGGAAAGAGCATTAAGCGAATTCGTTGTTGAAGGTGTAAAGACAACCATTCCATTTCATCAACAACTGATGCGTAACGAAGATTTCCGAAAAGGAAACTATACGACGAAGTTTATGGAGACGTTTGTTTTGGAGGAGCAGTAGTTTACAATGGACAGTGGACAGTGGACAATGGACAATGGACAGTGGACAGTGGACAATGGACAATGGACAATGGACAGTTTACAAAACTATACCTTCTCCATGAAAACAATAGCTGAAACTTTAGAACACGGCAACTTTGAACTTTGAACTTTGAACTTAAAATATCAATACTTCTGATACTGCGCATACAACTTCTGCATATACGCTTGACCTTTGAGCAACAATGAATCTGTTTCTGAAGAAGACAAAGGATGTGAATGGTTAATCACTTTTTCTGTATTGTAGGAATAAACCACCCACTTTTTATTTTCAATCAATCCAAACGTTTCTTCAAACTGATAAAAAGAATAGGAAGGTGTCAATGGATTTAACAAATTTTTACTCCATTCATATGCTGATGTGTTAATAGCCATTTGGCTCAATAATGTTGTAGGAATATCATGATGGCCACCGGCAATATGAACTTTCATTCCTCGATATTCCGGTTTTATTACTTCTCCAAAAAACAACAAAGGAATTCTTCTGCTATCCGGTTCCAAAATTAATCGATGCATAGGCAATCGATGTCCATGATCTGCAACAATTATAAAAAGCGTATTTGCATACCAAGGTTGCTTCGATGCCTTCTTCAAATAATCTCCCAAACAAGCATCTGTATAAGCTGCAGAGTTTCTAAACTTATCTGCTTCACTATTGCCGGAAATTCTTACTTTACCGGGAACATCGAAAGGCTCATGATTACTCAATGTCATCACTGTCGAAAAAAATGGTTGAACACTTTTGTTGAGCTCGGCTAAATGTTTGTCGAATAAAAACTCATCAGCGATTCCCCATCGACTTTTAGTCAATGTTAAATCAAAATCCTGCTCGTCGACAATCTTCCTGAATTTCTGTGTCACACAATAGGCATCCAAATTGGAAAAATTTCGTTCTCCGCCATAGTAAAATGAAGTTGTGTAATGCTGAATCGCTAAGGTCTTCACGAGTGAGGGCAGCCGCTTTGACTTTTCGCTTGAACGCATGATTGAATGATATGGAGTTGCCGGCCAACCGTTAATGGCTGATACAATTCCCTGATCTGTTCGCGTTCCACTTGCGAATATAGAATCGAAGAAAATTCCCTGTGGAATAAGTGCTTCTAAATTGGGATTGGTACGTTTATCACCGCCCAGGGAAGCAACCACATCGGCAGTAAAACTTTCAAGCAATATAATCACAATGTTTGGCCGATCTGTCCTTAATACATGAGGAAATTTTTCATAGGATGCTTGCAAAAGTTTGCCTGCAATTTGCTCTGCACTTTTATCAGTAAATTTTTCAAATGGATTCGATTTAGATATGCCGGCGGTGTAAATGTCGTAGGTCAAGTGCCACATAGGATTTACAGCAGCCTGATTTAAAAAATTATACTTTGAAAAATAAACGAGACTTTCATTCATCGGCAACATTTGAACACCTCCTCGTAAACCAATTACAACTAATACAGCAGTGATTACCCATGAACCATATTTAGTAATTGCATTCGTATTGTCTTTTTCAAATGGCTGATAGAAAAACTTCCAAAAAATGAATATGCTTCCAATGAAAAGCGCAAGCAATCCAAACACAACTATAAAAGATTGTCCCAATGACAAAGAATTAAAAACCTCGTTAAGGTCTGCAAGATACATGATGGCACGAAAATTTATAATTGAATTCCAGAAATGGTATAAGGCCACGTTTCCTGTAACAACTAAACAAACCGCAATAATCACAGCACACTGCACTATGAAGTTGATGACGTTAAAAATACGATTTGGGAAAAATATAAATAGTATATTTAAGATTAAAGAAGGCAACAGAAAATAACACGACATGGAAATATCCATTCTGAGTCCGTAAAGAAATGATAGCTGAGCCTCTTTCCAAATCACAACACCATTATCGGGAATATTAACGAGTAAGAAAATTAAGCGAGAGAATGCGAAAAAAAATGCATAGAATAAAACAATCTTAAAATATGGTAACAGGGCTTTTTTCAATTGTCTTGCTGATTTTAAATCAGGGCAAAAATTCCTTTCGATAATACTATACTAACACAGACTCACCTACTAACTGACGAACAGCTTCTTTAATGGCATTTGCATCAAAATGACATTCATCGTACAATTCCTTTTGTTCACCGTGATCAATAAAACGATCAGGGATTCCTAATCTGGTAATGCGTGCTGAATAATTATTATTCATCATGAATTCCCCGATAGCACTTCCGAAGCCACCCATAAGGCAACCATCTTCAACTGTAATTATTTTTTTAAAGCGCGCAAAAACATCATGCAACAATTCCTCATCAAGAGGTTTTGCAAAACGCATATCGAAATGGGCCGGATGCAATCCTTCTTTTTCTAAATCCGAACAAGCTTTCACAGCGAAATTACCGGGGTGACCAAGTGTAAGAATGGCGACTTCTTCACCATCACGAACCATACGACCTTTCCCTATTGGCAATTTTTCAAATGGTGTTCTCCATTCTATCATCACACCGTTTCCACGTGGATAACGAATTGAAAATGGTGCATTGGTTTCAGGAAGTTGAGCCGTGTACATTAAATTGCGCAGCTCTTGTTCATTCATTGGTGCAGAAACAATCATGTTCGGTATACAACGCATGAAAGCAATATCAAATGCTCCATGATGTGTCGGTCCATCAGCTCCTGCCAATCCACCACGATCTAAACAAAATACAACATGCAAATTTTGCAAGGCTACATCATGAACAACCTGATCAAATCCTCTTTGCATGAATGAAGAATAAATATTACAAAACGGAATCAGTCCTTGTGTTGCCATACCGGCAGAAAAAGTAACTGCATGCTGCTCGGCAATTCCAACATCAAATGCTCGATCGGGCATTGCTTTCATCATGATGTTCAACGAACACCCTGAAGGCATTGCCGGTGTGATACCAACTATTTTATCATTCTTCTCTGCTAATTCAACAATTGTATTTCCAAAAACATCCTGATACTTTGGTGGTTGCTGAATATTATTTATTGGCTTAATAATTTCCCCGCTGATCTTATCAAACAATCCGGGTGAATGCCATTTTGTTTGATCTTTTTCTGCAAGATCATATCCTTTACCTTTCACCGTTAAACAATGAAGAATTTTCGGACCGGGAATATCTTTTAAATCGTTCAACACTTTTACTAAACGATTTACATCGTGACCGTCGACAGGACCAAAATATCTGAAGCGAAGTGATTCAAATAAATTACTTTGTTGCAACAATGTTGTCTTTACTGCATTCTCAACTTTCGAAGCAATCTCTTGTGCATTGGGACCAAACTTGCTGATCTTTCCAAGCAACTTCCAGATTTCATCTTTGACTTTATTGTAAGTATGGGAAACGGTGATGTCTGTTAAATACTCTTTCAATGCACCAACGTTCGGGTCGATGCTCATGCAATTATCGTTTAAGATGACGAGTAAATTTGAATTTTCAACTCCGGCATGATTCAATGCTTCGAAAGCTAGTCCGGCTGTCATAGCGCCATCGCCAATTACTGCAATGTGCTGACGATTTTTATCGCCTTTCAGACGGGAAGCAACGGCCATTCCAAGTGCTGCTGAAATTGAAGTTGAAGAGTGACCAACACCGAATGTGTCGTATTCACTTTCTCCACGTTTAGGGAAACCGCTGATTCCTTTGTAAATTCTGTTGGTATGGAAAACATCACGACGCCCGGTTAAAATCTTATGGCCATAAGCCTGGTGACCGACATCCCAGATCAGCTGATCATCCGGAGTGTTAAAAACATAGTGCAAAGCGACCGTTAACTCCACAACACCTAAAGAGGCACCAAAATGACCACCGTTAACTGACACAATATCAATTATATAGTCGCGTAATTCCTTGGAAATCTGCGGAAGGTCCGATTCTTTGAACTTTCTGAGATCTTCAGGAATAGTGATTTGTTTTAAAAAATTGCCGGGCTCGATATCCATTTTCTTTTCAGAATCTACAAATATAGAAAATTTAGAGTTTATCTTCGTTTTTATGATTAGCCAACTAACTCCGGCACTTTTCTGGGACACCGACATAAAATCGCTTTCTGAAACAGAGCACTCGGGATTTATTATTCAGCGGGTATGCATGTTTGGAACATGGAATGACTGGCTACTTTTAAAAGCAGGCTATGGAATGGAAAAAATTGAAACCGAGTTATTAAACGCCCGTTACCTTGATCTAAAAACACTAAATTATTTTAGTTCTATCTTTGAAAAACCTAAACAATCATTTCGATGCTATTCTTTTCAGCCATCAATCCAAAAGCACTGGGATTATTAAACGAACTTCAGGAGCTACTGTTAGCAGAGAACTTTTATCTGGTCGGTGGAACAGCTTTGGCTTTGCATTACGGTCACAGGTTATCAATTGATCTTGATTTTTTTACTGCCAATGAATTTGACACTCTTTCTCTGATTGAATCGATTAATGAAAATTACTCAATTACTGTTTTAGCAATGGCGAAAAATTCTCTTACTTTAGATATTGGTTCTGTTAAAACGGACTTTATCCGCCATAATTATCCTTTACTAAAACCGGTTCAGAATGTTGGCGGAATAAAAATAGCTTCGGTAGAAGATATTGCTGCAATGAAATTAAACAGTACCATGAACCGCGGATCAAAGAAAGACTTTTTTGATATCTATCAACTACTAAATCATTTTTCTCTGGAAAACCTGCTCTCTTTTCATTCCGAAAAATATAATTATTCATCACAATTAATTGTTCTCAAAAGTCTTATTTATTTTGATGATGCGAATAATGAACCTGATCCGGTTTCCATTGATTCAACAAATTGGAATAATGTGAAAGAGAAAATTAGTTTGGCTGTAAATTGTTTTGGGAAATAAAAGAATTTTAAACTAAAATTTGCTATTCTATTGGTCTATTGAATAATCCGCTCGGTGGAATCTTTAGCGTAAACACATTTGCACTTTCAGTTACGAAGTAGTAGCGGGATTCCGCCGAGAATTACTGACTAAGCTACTTCCATTTTTTTAATACTGCAAGTTTATGCTAACATATTAATTATTTTCTAAAACAGCTCAACATAATTCTATTAAAACATCTCGCTTTTGTTGGTTGGAACCATTAAGAGGCGAAGACATTGCCGACATTGTTTTCTTTGCCGCCACTCGTCCACCTCATGTGGTTTTAAATGATATTGTGGTGACTTGTATTGCCCAGGCGAATACGCAGAATTTTTTTAAGGGTTGATGACATTATTTCTATACTTAAAATCAAATAAAAAAACATCAATTTCTGATTTGATTTTAAAGGACAAATATAGAAGACCCAGCAATAACACTTCAAAAACAACACAAGAACTCGTCTCACTTTTCACCAACTTCCCGGCTTTAAGTTGAAGCCCATTCCTAGTCAACGATTAAATATAGATTCCTCTTATTATTTAACCAACTTATTCACAACTCTACCGTCTTTGCAATTCAATTGTATCAAAAATACTCCATTGGCAACTTCTAAACTGTAATTCAATCTACTTTTCCCTATTACAACATGAGTATTATCTGAAAGTAATTTTCTTCCGGAAATATCATAGATGGAAATCAAAATGTCCTGTTCTTTTTTGGAAGACAATTCGATTCCTATTCCTTCAGTTGATGCGTATGAGTGGAATTGCTCTATTGAATTATCAGGTGTAAAGATTCCATTGCCTGAGTAATTTATTTTTAATACCCATAATTCACCATGCCCGTAGTTCGGTAATCCGTTCCAGGAACTTGTGCTTCCTGTAAGCACAAAACCTCCATCGGAAGTTTCTGTAATGGAAGTACAAGTTTCATCCCCATAATTTCCATAGCATTGACTCCATTGATAGTTACCTAAGCTATCTATTTTAACTAATAAAGCTTCCTTGGCTCCATGACTGGTACTGGCATAAAAATCATAACTATCTGATGTTCCCGCGACAAGAAATCCACCATCCGAACATTGAATGAGATCATTAGGAGTGTCAAACTGTGAGCCGCCATAACAGTGTGTCCATTGTTCATTTCCTAAGCTATCAATTTTAAATAATAAATAATCGCTATAACCTGAATACCCTGCAATTGTACTATCGAATGTTAACCCTGCTACTACAAACCCTCCATCATTTGTAGCAATTACTTTCCTTGCATAGGCCGAGGAAAAACATTTTTGCCATTCTACTACACCATTTGAATCGAGTTTAATTAGCCAAATAGTGCCACTAAATGGGGTGCAGGCTACATTACCGTTATTCATAGCAGCGCCTCCAACCACAAGGTATCCTCCATCCTGTGTAGTAATAATGTCACCGGCTCGATCACCGGAAATACTTCCAAACGTAGTTTCCCATATAATATTAACCATGCTATCCGTTTTGGCGACCCATATATCATCATGGCCATAGCTGGTATCAACATCATTTCCGGCCATTCCAATTTTAGCAAGAAATATAAATCCTCCATCATTTGTATACATTATTTTTTTTGCTTCATCACCTCCTGTTGAACCAAAAGTTTTTTGAAAAGAAATATTTAATGTTGAATCTATTTTTAACAACCAAAGATCAGGCCCTGTTGTCATGCTATGGATTCCGGTAAGATCACCATCCTCAGATCCAGCGATACCAAATAGTATTACCTGATTATTCTTGAATGACACTGACCGGCCTTCGTCGAACCAAGTTCCGCCATAACACTTCCATGATACCGGGTTTCCGAATGAATTAAGGTTTAAATACCATAAATCATCATCAACACTGTAATGGACTCCTACCAAATCATGGTCATTCGAATTTGTGGTTCCACAAATAAGAAAATGCCCATTCGTTTGTTGAATTATACTCATACCTTCATCAAAATCACTACCCCCATAACCTTTTTCCCACTGAACAATCGGAGGTTGAGAAAAAATAAAGAAGTTAGACAAACAGAAATATAGGGTTATAGATAATAATTTCATCTTATTTAATATTTAATAAATTTTACAGCTGAACCTTGATTTGATTTAACCATATAAAAACCTGCCCGAAGAATACTTATATCAATTTCCCTTGAATTCTCAATTAAGATATCACTAAAAATAATTTCTCCCAAACTATTAACAATTTGGCAATAATCATTTAATTGACTTGACTCAATAGTTATTTTGTCGTTTGAGATGGTTGGCACTACTTTCAAGTTAGAATTTAAATTATGATTTGATTGATTCCTATACCTTAATGCAGACATACATGTGGAAGGAAAGATCGCTGGAATTGATAAACAAGGACTAGCATAAAGTGGCATTGCAGAATTTACAATTACTAAATTTGAAAATTTGGGAGCTATCTCTTCTAATACAAAAGGAGGGTTGAACGTATAATCATATCCTCCTTGCCAAAAATTTCCATAAAGTGGTGTACCTATCCCACAAGTAGGAGTAGCCCACGCGAATGGCGCAATATAAGGAGTACAAGGAGGTATGGTAGTAAATCTCCAAGGTGTAATAAATCTAAAAAAGAAATCACCACCCAATTCAATATTAACGTTACTCATTAGAACTTGATCAGTTTCACAACCACAGTAATTCATTCCTGCCGAAGTGAAAATGGTTCCATTTATTGTACTCCTATCTCCTAAAGGAACATTAAACAAGCTTGTTCCTAAAATCATAACCTTGTTTGAAAATGATTGTTCCGTTAAACCACCTATGAAACCAACTCTTGTTGAAACTGAAAAATCAATTTGAGGCTTATGAGCACTTGGACAATTACTTCCCGGAACCCATTGCCCACCTGAATAGATTGTTTCTGATTCGGTTGTCGAAAAACTATGAATTCCAAAACATTCTACCGGTGAAAGCGGGTACCTTTCTTTATAATTTTCCGCAAAGTAACAATTCTCAAAAACACAATCATTATCAGGTGTAAAAGAAGACAGGGAAACAGAATTTGAAAATGCTTTAACCAATAGACCATAAAAATTGCAATTCAGAAAATGACATCCGGCAACATTTGGCCAAATACAATCTACACTTTCACCTGAAACAAATTCACAAGATCTAAAATTATATGTATTACTTGTAAATCTTGTCCCAATACCACCATCAGAAACAAATCCGTGATATTTATTATACCTGAACTTGCAATTGTTAAAAGTGCCATTGCTATTTTCTTGGGAGTAGTAAGCACTATATGGATACGGCTCATACTCTATATCCATTCCTGCGCCCGGCTGAGAAACTACCCTGCTTTGGCCTGAAAAACTAAATTCACTATTAATGCAAGTTAAACCTCTACCCCCTGTCCATGAAATTGCGTTTCTCCCATTGAATAGAAATTTGCTGTTTATGATATGACAGTTCATGTCAGCCGTTGAAGCTGTAGATGGCAGATCGCAATCAACGTATCTAATCCAAATACCGTCGTGTCCAAAATGATGTTCATCAACATTTCGAATCGTTATATCATTAGATGCATTTATAAAAATTCCATCATAAGAAATTTGTAATCCATCTGCATAGCCACCACCTCCAATAACAGCATTTTGAATATTTCCATCTAATTCAAGGTTATTAATAGAAATATTTTTACAAAAATTCAAATGGATCATATCGCCACAATCTGCAAGTTGGCCGTATGCAACTGGAGCAATTTGGCAATCTGAAATAATCCCTAATTGATAAATGATAGTTCCTGTAAAATTTGAAGGTGGTGAAGAAATAGTAAAAGTATTTGAAGTAATATTTGAAATAACAGCACCAGGAGGGACGAATGGATTGGATAAATGAGTCGGATCAGGATCCCAAACATTATAATTATACGCTGGATCTATTGTCGTTCCAGAATAGGAAATTAAAATATTGCCCACAGTCAATGTACAGGTAATCAATCTCCCCTTATCCCCTAGAAAACGATTATCAGGATTACTTGGAACATCAAACGCACCATACTTCATACAATCGCTAAATTTTAAAATTGCCTTTTCATTTTTATGTATTCTATTTATTGAAAGGTTATTAATGTTTTGAAAACACAAAACATTCATCCCACTTAAGTAGAAGCCATTATATCCAGATACTTGGCGGCCGACATAGTAGGTTCCTCCCGGAATGGTTAATTCTTTTACAACATCAGGATGAAGTGAATTAATATAATTTGAAACTTCCTCAAAAGCACACTGGTCACTTTGATCATCTGAACCATTTGCCCCAAAATCTTCAATGTTAAGATAGACAGGAGTTAAGCATGTGCCACAAACTATGGGATGAGTTAAAGTGCATTGAGGTGTAAATGGAAAACAAGTATGACATGAACGAACTTGATTTATTTCCATAGTTGCTTTACTTTTACAGCCTCGTGAATCCGTAACTGCCATGCTATACTGACCAAGTCCTACGTTACTTATAGAATCTGACGTTCCACCGGTAGACCAAAGGTATTGATAAGGTGGAGTACCTCCCAAACAAGTCGCGAATACTGATCCATCGCTCGTTGAATCAGTGCTTGGTAATGAAGTTGACAATATCGACTCCAGAAGTTTCGGGCCTTTGATCTCAAGAATTGTTGACTGTCTACAGCCATTTGAATCTACAACTGTAATTGCATAATGGTCGGGAGGTAAATTGGATGCAGTATCATTGCACCCTCCGTTCGGCCACCAAATATAATTATAAGGCGCTGTACCTCCTGAAACTGTCACTAATGCTTTACCTGCGCTATCAGGAAAACAAATTACATTATTTAAAATAGTTGAAGTAAGCGAAATTCCACTTGAGCTAATTACCTCTGCATGGCCTCTTGCTAGGCAACCTAAACTATCTGTTAATGTTAATTCCTGAATTCCTGCTGACATACTGGAGAGAATTGAATCTGGAGAAGGAGAAGGAAACCATGTGTACGTGAAGGGTCTTCTTCCACCTTGAATGACAGGAACAATTTGGCCTGTACTAGATCCACAGGGCGGATTGGTTATTGAAAATGACAAAGCAAAGGTGTCTGCTTGCATTAATTCTATTGTATCTAGTCCAATGCAACTCAAGCTGTCAGTAATTTCAACAATGTAAATTCCAGCTCTTACATTATTAATTATTTTAGACGTATCATTATGAAAATTCAGCCATCGGTAATTATAAGGTGGCGTACCATTTGCTCCTTCTATCTGTATTTTTCCGGAGACGTCATTGTAGCAAAGTGGAGATGCTTGAGTAAGAATGTTTGCATTTGGGCCATTTTCATTGTCCATTGTAACAATTCCATTTATTCGACATTGATTACTATCGATTATAGTATAAGAATAATCTCCATCGGGAATTTCTCTTAAGGTATCACTTTCAATATCAAACTGAACCCAAGTATTAGTTTTTAATCCGTGGCCTCCTGAAATAGATAAAATGATTACTCCAGTAGAATCACTGCAATTGGGTTTTATTAAAGTTGACTCAATTAAAATTGAATCAGGCTCAGTAACTACAACGCTATCCGAGAGCATACAACCTCTACTATCCATAGCTAGAAAGTCATATTTTCCCGCTCGTAAATTTTTTACAACAGCACTTACACCCATTCCACCAGACCATAAATAATTATAGCCTGCAGTAGCGCCCATAGCTGAAACTGAAATTAACCCATCCGATCCTCCCTTACATCTCACATCATAATGTGAAATCGTCTTCCTAAACGCCGAGCATTTCTTAAACGCCAACGTCAAAACATTAATCGTATTCAAACTATCCAATGACTGCACAGTCCCTTGAATGCTATCCCCTGCAGGACTTGCATTTCCTAAATCCTTCCACATCGAACCATTCCACCCTGTCACTCTGAAATTACTCGGCGAGATCGTCTCACAACTGTCATTATTCCAACTCAGTTTTACTTTTACTTTAGAAGTACCGGTGTTTCGATTGAGTTTCCAATATTGACAAGCATTCAAATTGTCAATCGATGTGTCTATGGCTGAACCAATGGTTTGTGAAGTTGAAAAATAATTAGCGGTGTAAGCATCCGTTGTCGAAGACGGTGTTGTAATTTCTATTGGATGGTATGGATGAGTGAGCGATGATGAACCCAGCGGAAAAACAAAAGTACTGTTCCCCGTTTTCTTCATTGGGCCGTTGATGTAAGAATTATCACTGCCGCCACTTAATTTTCCGCCATTTGAAATTGAAAGCAAATTGATTGTATCCGTATTGATTCTTCCTTGCGTGAGAATTAGTGAATCGGAAACTGTCAATGGAAAGTTTAAAGTGAATGAATTGGCTGTTTTATTTAGTTGCAACTTTTTCATCGTGACCGGATAAGATGACAAGTTACTCAAATTTTGGTTGGTAGTTCCATCGAGTATCACTTTTCCTCCGTTACCGCCAAATTGAAATGCTGAATTTGAATTAACAGTGATATTTCCTGCAAAAGTGGAGTTCTTGTTATAAGCCGGATATAAAATCGCTCCACTGCCTTTCTGAATGAAGATCACATCGCCATTGTAGTCATCGGCATTGGTGTAGGCCATTAAATAAGAATAGGCTGCATTTGTCGAATCTTTGATGATGGTCGTCGAATTGAAAATGTTGCCACCTGCACACGTGTCTGGAACACCTCCATACCGGTTGATTGTCGCTGTACCATTAAAAGTTGTACCGTTGAGTACAATAAAATGTCCGGTAAAATCGAAGTTGCCATTGAAGGTAGAACCCGGACCTAAAAATAGTTTTTGGCCGGTTGATGTAAAACTAAAGGACTGAGCCGTCGAACCTTGTTGTGTGAAATTCTTTAAGGTAAGATTTCCCGTAAAGCCACTCACAAAAGAAAGTGTTTTTCCCGAAGCAAGTGAAGCTGTTCCACTGGTCTTGCCAAAGCAAAATCCGGAAACAGAATTCTGAATCTGAATGTTTCCCTGAAATATACAATTTCCTGTTGAGGCTATGATAAAGCGGTCGCTATTGGTAGAAGTTTCTACATTCTTTAAAATTGTATTGCCAACGAAAACAGCATTGTTCATACTCAATGTGCCTTTTGTATTGGTAATCGTAGAAGTGGTGGCAAAAGTATCGGCTACTGTATTGCCTATTGCAAAGGAATTGCTACCGGAACTGTTGTTGGTGATCTTTGCATCCGCTGCAAAATAACATCCGCCTTCTGAGGATGCTGTTGAAGTACCGGTAACCGTCAAGTCTGCTAAATTGTTAAATCGTGCTCCATGCAAATAAAGTGTCGGTGAAGAAATTGCAATCGTAGAATTGATCACGGTACCGCTTTCAAATGTAAGTATAGCGCTGCCTGTTAAAGTTAGATTTATTTCACCATCGGTTCCCAATTTTGTAAAATGCATCAATGTTAATTTGCCTGCTGCAAAAGCCGAGTCTCCTAATTGTAGTCGTTTCGTATTGGCTAGTGTCGATGAGCCTGAGCCATACCCAAAATAGACATTGCCTGCAGGACAATTCAGTATGATGTTTCCCTGATATTCTGCAGTGCCATAATAGTTTGAATAAATGTTTTTTCCGTAGAAGGTAACATCATCTTTGAAAATCGTTCCACTTGCACGATGGGCCAGATAAACCGTTCCTTCATTGGTGTTTTTGATGATTAATTTTTTTTCATAGGTATCCGGAAAAGAATCTGAGAGTACGAAGGCTCCTTTTGCAGAATTGGTAAGCAAAAATTGTTTTTTGTAAAGATTTCCTCCTTTACTGTTGTCATTCGAATTTCCATTTTTTGTGATGGTTAGCGAATCATTAAACGTCGAGCCGTTTAAGTAAACTGCATTGGAAGTAATTGTTGCTGGTACGCTAAAAGTTGTTCCGGAAAATGTTGTGCTCGTAGCAGAAGAAACTACTAAGCGACCGGCACCTGCGGTAATGGTGCCGGAAGTAAAAGTTGCATGAGTGGTGATAGTTAACGTAAAGTCATTCAGATACACCGTTCCGGAAGTAATGGTGAATTTTTTAACGGTAATATTTCCTGACAATGAAACATCGCGAGAGCCGGACACAATCGTTACGGTATCGGAAGTTGAAGGCACACCGTTAGGAGTCCAATTGGTAGCGGTTGTCCAACTGGTTGAAGTAGTACCTATCCATGTAAAGTTACTCGGACCGGCAAAGGATTTTGTTTGGAAAACAAAAAAAAGAAGCGTGCAAACAAGCAATAAAATTTTTGGTTGAAGTTTAGTTTTCATTGGAGAGAAATTTAAAATATTGTGAACTAACGATTGAAAACAACAAAAGGAGAATAGGAATTATCTACCCATACAATCCTGACTTCGGCGAAATAATCGACGAAATTTGAGAACTGTCCCAGTCCTAACTGAACGTGGTATAAATCTCTGAGATAATAACGACCATTGCTCAATGCGCCGGAAACATCAAATACAAAAGTCTGGTTGATTAAATCTGATCCGCCCTGCGCAGTGCCAATTTTCACTTCAATGTTTTGAATGCCGGAAGTATCAAACAAATTGACATTCATTCCAACATCAAAAACGGTAGAATCGGTTATGATCGGTAAACTATCCGCAGAAAAATTATTGCTGATCGGTGTAGTGACCACATCCATTGAAAGAATGGGATTGTCGTCCTGGGCAAAACAATTTATACTTGTGAAAAAGAAAAGAAAAAAAGTTAGTTTAAGTAAGTGGTAAGTGGTAAGTGGTAAGTGGTAAGTGGTAAGTGGTAAGTGGTAAGTTTTCATAATTTTGTAGATTAAAATGTAAAAAATATTCTGAAATTCAAGATGAAGGTAGACTTATTTTTGAAATAGCAAGAAATATTTTTGGTTTTTTTTGGGGAATGCAAGTTTTGGGAAGGTGAAAACTTCGAATTTCTAGCCGTTTTTTTTAGAAAGAACTATCTTTTATTTCAACCAATAAAATCTCCCCCATAATTCCCTACATTTGCCATCTATGAAAAAGCTGAGAGTTATTGATTTACTGAAATCAACGGATTTTAACGGTACAACTGAAATTAAGGGTTGGGTACGGACGAAACGCGGAAATAAGCAGGTTGCTTTTATTGCGTTGAATGATGGTTCTACAATTCATAATATTCAACTGGTAGTTGACCTGGCTAAATTTTCGGAGGAAACATTGAAGCCGGTTGCTACCGGTGCTTGTGTTCATGCTAAAGGTATTTTGGTTCAATCGCAGGGACAAGGTCAGAGTGTGGAGATTCAGGTGACTGAACTTTATTTGCTTGGTGGTGCTGACGAGAGTTTTCCACTACAGAAAAAAGGTCATACGCTTGAATTCCTTCGTGAGATCGCTCACCTTCGTCCGCGCACAAATACCTTTGGGGCTATTTTCCGCATTCGTCATCATATGGCTTTTGCTATCAATAAATATTTTAATGATCGCGGATTCTTTTATCTGCATACTCCTATCGTCACCGGTTCTGATGCAGAAGGTGCGGGAGAAATGTTTCGCGTAACGACTCTTGATCCGATCGCTCCTCCGCTGAATGAAGATGGAACTGTTAATTACAAAGAAGACTTTTTCGGCAAAGCAACGAATCTGACTGTAAGCGGTCAGCTCGAAGGTGAATTGGGAGCTATGGCTCTTGGCCGTATCTATACTTTCGGTCCGACATTCCGTGCAGAAAATTCCAACACTCCGCGACATTTAGCTGAATTCTGGATGATAGAACCGGAGATGGCTTTTTATGACATTGTCGACAACATGGATCTTGCTGAAGACTTTTTGAAATATCTCATTCAGTATGCGCTTGACAATTGCTTTGATGATCTTGAATTTCTGAATTCGATGTACGATAAAGAATTGATTGCACGATTACAATCTGTCGTTGCAAATCCATTCGAACGATTGACCTATACAAGTGCGATTGAAATTCTTACAACTACAAAAAAGAAATTTGAATTTCCGGTTGAATGGGGAACTGATCTTCAGAAAGAACATGAAAATTATTTAGTAGAACATTTTAAACGTCCGGTAATTTTAATTGATTATCCGAAACACATCAAAGCTTTTTACATGAAGCAAAATGATGACGGCAAAACTGTTCGTGCAATGGATATTTTATTCCCTTGGATTGGCGAAATCATCGGTGGCTCACAACGTGAAGAAAATTACGACAAACTTTTACAAAGAATGCAGGAGATGCATATTCCCTCAGAAGAAATGTGGTGGTATCTCGACACGAGAAAATTCGGTGCATGCGAACATGCCGGCTTTGGTCTTGGTTTTGAGCGCCTGATTCTTTTTGTAACGGGAATGACGAATATCCGTGATGTGATTCCGTTTCCTAGAGCGCCGAAGAATGCGGAATTTTGACGGAAATCAAAATTTCTAATTCAAAAAAGTAAATAGTTTTAAGTCTAAAAATTTATTTGATATAAACAAAGAGAATTACCTTACTATTGCGAACACAAAGCTGTGCTAGTTTTGGTTTTTTCGACCTGCAATAAAATTTCGACAATTTCGACTAACAATTTTTCTACTTCATATTATTTTTCATTATTTGAATTTCCACTCTTCTGTTGATAGACCTTGTTTTTTCAGAATCTTCTTTAACAATTTTTTTACTTGCGCCGTATCCTTTATATGACAAGCGCTTTTTCTCTATCCCATTTAATATAAGAAAATCATATACTTCTTTTGCTCTATTAACAGAAAGGTCATTTGTTTGTGTATCGTCATCGTAACCATCAACTTCTTGATCGGATAAGCAACATATATGCCCGCCCAATTCTATCTCAACACCCTTGTTTTTTTCAAGAATAAGAACCAGTTTTTCTAAAGTCTTGTAAGAACCAGGAAGAAGTTTGTGTTTGCCAGGGTAAAAATTTAGATTAGGAATTTTCAAATTTGAACCAACAGTAAGCTTTGAAATATTCTCAGGAATAAAATTTTCAGTCAATCCTCTATTATCCGAAAAAAAAGTAACTTTGACAAACCGGTTTAAATATTGAATTGATTCAAATGCAAATTGTTCACCCTGTGCTCTTACTTTTATAGATTCAACTCTTAATTTTTTAGATGTTAGAAATCTCTTCACGGACTCTGCTCTCCTTAAAGAAAGAGAATAATTAAACTCAATAGAACCAACAGTATCGCAGCTGGCATCTAGATAAACACTGTCAATTTTTAATTGCAAAATTAAACTGTCTATCTGATTGATAAAACGTGCATTTATAGATGCCATATTAAAATCAAAATAAACCTTAAAGCTTTTAATTTCTTGCGAAAATCCATTTGAAGCCGACAGTAAACACATAGCAAAGAAAATGCTACACAATTTGCTAAAAAATCTTCTCATACAATTGATTATAACAAATGGTTCCCATTCTTTCACTTTAAAAATACTTCTATATCTTTTAAAACAGCAGCATGAATTTCATCAGAATATCCTACATAACTTCTTAGAATTTTTTTTAGTTTGACATCAATAAGATACAACGTAGGAAAAACACTAATCTTTTTCTTTAATTTTGTTGATTTTTCATAAAACACTGGATATTCAACCCCTCTTTCTTTAAACAAACTATCACTATACTGTTTGTGTTCAAAGTCTACAGGATCTATTGCTAATACTGTTAATTTTTGCCTGTCCATAGTTTTGTTGATAGTATTGAGGAGTGGAATAGATTTTAAGCAGTAATAACAAGATGTATATGTAAAATCTAAAAGAAGATATTCGGAAAATATAGAATCCATATTAAATGAATAACCGTTAATATCAACAGCATTTAATTGAGGTAATTCAATTAAAGTATCAGAAAGAGTTTTATTAATATCACTCGATGGATCATACATTGATTTCACTTTACCATTTAATAGGGAGTCCTTAATCCCATCCAATGTCCCCACATTAAGTTTTGAATATACTATTGAATCAAATATTTTATACTCAGAATCTTTTACCTCAGAATTGTAAATAGATCTCATTAGTTTTACGATACGGTTCGATTCTTTGTCAATATATAAAAAAGTAGAATCATAATCACCTCCTGATAAGGGCTCACTATAAATAACAGTAAAAACGGGTCTAGAATAGATGGAATCAATTTTAATCGAATAGTTCTTGATTTTATTTCGATTGAGTCTAATTGAAGGAGATTTTACCAGAGATGGAAGAAGTTGTACTGATTTGGCGATTAAATCAAAGTTTGTAAAATAGATCAATGTATCTTTTTGAAAACAAGTAATATCGTTAGCAGTTCCCGATTTGCAGAAGTTATTATTAAAGAAATATTGAAATCCTTGATTAAAAAATAATATAAAGCTTGCCACAGAGTCTTCATTCAAAATTGTTCTATCAACATATAAAGAAATTATCGAAGAATATTCTTTAACTGATAGCAAGGGCTTTTGCTTCCATATATATTCAATCTTATATGCCTTATCCGAATCTATGATGCGATTCAAGTTGGAAAATGTTTCACTAATCAACTTTTCTTGGTCTTGTGAAAAGCAGAATTGGCAAATTAAAAAAAAAGAAATCAACAATGTCGTTAATGGTTTCATAAAAATAGTATTGGCCAAAGAGGGATTTCTTTGGCCAAAATTTTAAAACTAATTTATAACAATTGAACTTGCTTTAATAAAAACAGCGCCACCCTTAAACTTTAGTATTCCGCCAGTTCCGCCAGATTTTGTTGCCCAATGGCATTCATTACAACCATCCCATGCACATCCAATTCCAACAACTTTACAATTGCCGCTTGCGAAACATTCACAAACTCTAGCATTACCTCCAATTTGCATTAGTACAGGTTTAGAGCCATCAAATGGAACAACCCAATACTTGTTTCCATCATTCGGAACCGTAAATGTCCCATCAGTTGAAATTGTCAAATTCGTTTCATTATACCACTGATCACGAAGATTTAAATCGTTCGGAATGGAAACTCTTATAAACGTAGCCACGGTTCCGCTCATTGTGTAAGTCATTTTGAAACATGTGGTAGGACCTGTTCGCGATGTGAAATCAGTAGCTTTGACTGATATAAAAGACAATGAAAGAATTATTATAATTGAGAAAATGTGATATTTTTTCATTTGATTTCTTTTTTTAAAATATTGTTAATTATTTTATTAATTTCTATTTAAGTAGAAATCGCCAATAACGCCATTTTCTAAAAACTATCCACATTTGATTTCACTTACGTAAAATTCCAGTTTGACAACTTCAAAAAGTGTCATTTAAACTACCCTAAATTTACATATTTATAATGAAATTTAAAGTCAAATGAAAAAAATATCATTACTTTAACCAAAAACATGAATAGATGAAAATTCTTGCACAGGAGCCTTAAATTTAACGAATACAAGTGAAAATAGAATAATTTACCTAAAATTTTTCAAAAAAAACAAGTTTTAACAACGTCTGTCCAACAGCCCGCAACGTATTCGAATCAATCACATCCATATTGTCTGCATGTGTATGCCAGTGAAGAGGGAAACCATATCTGCTACTAAGATTGCTATGAATAATATCGATTGCAGGAATGCCAATGTTGTTTACATAAACGTGATCGTCTGTTACCCAGCCGCCGTCCTGATTTAGAAAGTAATTGCTGTAACCAATGGATGCTGCTGCTTTCCAAACTTTTTCTACTACTGATCCTGCACGCTGGTACGACAATCCTTCGAAACGGAATTGTGCATTTTTTGCTCCGACCATATCAAGCAGAATTCCATAGTCAGCTGTGTAGTCTTTGACATGCAGATTCTTTGCCCAATATTGTGTTCCCAAAGCATAACTGTCTTCCGACTCTTCACCGCCGCCTTCTTTTCCCCAATCTTCTGCATCGAAAAATGCTATGTCAACGCCAATATTTGTTTTGTTGATACTCAGTTGACGTGCAAGTTCCATTAACACTCCTACTCCACTTCCGCCATCATCGGCACCGAGAATTGGTTTGTCTTTGTTGATTGAATCTTTATCTGCCCACGGCCGAGTATCCCAATGTGCAAATAATAATATCCTATTTTTACTCTGCGGATTAAAAGATGAAATGATGTTTCTGAAATTCAATTTCGTTCCATCGTACGCTTTTAATATTCCTTTTTGTATGATGACGGTGTCTGACCATTGTTTCATTTTAGCTATCAGGTAATCACCGCAAGCAATATGCGCTTTTGTATTGGGAACACGCGGACCGAATTCGCATTGTGCTTTTACGAAGCTATATGCAGAGTCGGCGTTGAATTCGGGAACTTTTGTTTCTGGCGTATTATTTACGACGGGAATTTCTGTCGGTTTTTTATCTGTACTTAAGTTACAAGCGTAAAAAGAAAATAAAACAATTGCGATTAATAAATTTTGTTGACTCATTTTTGTTTTAATTGTTTTCTTCGATTTGAAATTATTAGCTATTGCAACGTCATTTTTTCTCCCGCAGATTGCGCAGATTTACGCAGATGGAAGGTGAGTAGTAAATGGCAAGTGGTAAGTAGGCGAGCTTTCTGGTGATAGGTGAGTAGTAAGTGGTAAGTAGAGCGAGCTCCCAACCTTTTGACTTTTGACTTTTGACTTTTAACTTTTAACTTTTGACTTTTTAACCTCTGACCTATAACCTCTGACCTTTTTTAACTTACAACCTACCTACAAGACTGACCACGAGACTTCGCCATTCTTCTCATCTTTCAGCTGTATGTTTAACTCCAACAATTGATTCCGGATTTTATCGCTGGTGGCAAAGTCTTTTTTCGCTTTTGCCTCTTTGCGGATATCAATCAACAGTTGAATTACTCCGGGTAATTTTCCATCCGACATTACTGATTCCACTTTCAAACCGAAGACATCTTCAAGATAAGCTTTGAATTTTGTTTTTAGCAATTCAACGGTTTTTCCTGAAAGTGAATTGATATTTATAATTCCATCCTTGATAGAATTAATAACAGGTACCAACTCAAACATATTCGCTACAACTTTTGCTGTATTGAAATCGTCGTTCATACTTTCATCAAAATCCTGAATGAGTTTTACAACTTTAGCTTCAAGTTCAGCATCAGCAGAAGTAGAATTGGAGGTGTCAAAATTCTGCAACAATTCATATGCATCCCAAAGTCTTTTCAAACCTTTTTCAGATGCTTGCAAAGCTTCGTTGCTGAAATCAAGTGTGCTGCGATAATGCGTTTGCAACATAAAAAAACGGACTGTCATCGGTGAGTATGCTTTTTCAAGAAGCGGATGATCGCCGGTAAATAATTCTCCCGGTAAAAAACCATTGCCCAAGGATTTACTCATGCGTGTTCCATTTACTGTAAGCATATTTGTATGCATCCAGTACTTTGCAGGAGTAGTATGATAGCATGCTTCACTTTGCGCAATCTCATTGGTATGATGTGTTGCAGCTAAATCCATTCCGCCGCCATGAATATCGAATTGTTTGCCGAGATATTTTTCACTCATCGCTGAACATTCAATATGCCATCCCGGAAAACCACTACCCCAAGGACTTGGCCATTGCATTAAGTGCTCCGGTTTGGCTTTGATCCATAAAGCAAAATCTAGACGTCCGCGTTTTTCATCTTGTCCATCGAGGTCTCTTGTCCCTTCTAAAAGGTCTTCGAGTTTACGATTGGTAAGAATGCCATACGGCTTTTCTTTATTGTATTTATCAACATCAAAATAAATTGTACCATTCACTTCATAAGCATAACCGTTTGCAATAATCTGTTGCGCCATTGTGATCTGCTCTGAAATATGGCCGGTAGCCGTAGGTTCAATAGAAGGATTGGCATTGTTGAATAACTGCATTACCTGATGAAAGCCTACAGTGTATTTCTGCACGATCTCCATCGGTTCAACTTGTTCCAGTCTTGCTTTCTTTGCAAACTTATCGTCACCTTCATCGCGATCGCCTTCAAGATGTCCGGCATCAGTGATGTTGCGAACATAACGTACTTTATAACCAAGATAGATTAGATATCTGTAAATAATATCGAAAGAAATAAACGTGCGGCAATTCCCTAAATGAACATCGCTGTAAACGGTTGGACCACATACGTACATGCCAACGTAATCAGGAACGATGGTTTCGAAGGTTTCCTTTTCGCGGGTGAGAGTGTTATATATTTTTAAAGACATTGTTTGAAATTCAGTGTGAGTGTGGAGTGTGAGTGTGGAGCGTGAGTGTGCTTCTCGCTAACTTTGTACCTTTTTTGTTAAAGATCAATGATGCTGCACCATGGCCTGAATGTGCTGCAACATATCCTCCGTCATACTTGAAAGATCGAATTCCGGTTTCCAATTCCAATCTTTTCTTGCATACGAATCGTCGATGCTCTTTGGCCAGGAGTCTGCATATTGTTGTCTGACATCAGGCTTGTATGTTATTGTGAAATCGGGGATGTGCTTGCGAATTTCTGCTGCTAATTGTTTTGGAGTAAAACTGATTGCCCCAACATTGTAAGACGAACGTATTTTAACCAAGTTTGCAGGAGCATCCATTAAACCAATTGTTGCGCGCAAAGCATCGTGCATATACATCATTGGAAGTTCGGTATTCTCTGAAAGAAAACATTCATATGTTTTAGCACGAATAGCTTCATGAAAAATGTGAACTGCATAATCTGTTGTTCCTCCACCCGGCTCTGATTTATAACCGATCAATCCGGGATAACGAATCGAGCGAACATCGACATTGAACTTATTGAAATAATATTCGCACCACCGTTCTCCTGCAAGCTTACTGATTCCATAGACAGTGGAAGGTTCAGTGATTGTAAATTGTGGCGTGTTTTCTCTTGGTGTATTTGGACCGAAGACGGCAATTGAACTTGGCCAAAACAGTTTAAATTTTTCTTCACGTGCCAATTCCAGTGTTCCCAATAAACCTTCCATGTTTAAACGCCAAGCAGATTTTACTTTTTGCTCCGCTGTTGCGCTCAAAAGTGCAGCAAGCAAGTAAACCTGTTTCACATTGTGCTTCCGGATAATTTCTGAAACTTTAGGGAAATCCAAAATATCCAATTGGTAAAATGGCCCACTATTGAGAAATTCGTCGGACGGCATTTTGATGTCGGTGGCGATGACATTCGAGTCGCCATAAATTCGGCGCAGGTCTTCCACCAACTCTGAGCCAATTTGACCTTTGGCGCCTATTACTAAAACTGATTCTTTCATTGTTCCTTGTTTGCAGTGCAAATGTACGTTTTTAGTCAGTTACCAACACTCTCTTTATCCTGACTTCCGGACCTCTTTTCAAGGAAAAAGGGAACCTTATTTTAGACTATCTTTCCGCTGAAATCAAATGAAAAACCGTCTGCTTTTACTTCTACTTTTATTACCCTTGTTTTGGATCGGGACAGAGAATTTGCACGACTGGGGCGACGACTTTGCGCAGTATATTTTGCAGGCTCGCAACATTACTACCGGCCAATCTCAGATCAATGATAATCTTGTTTTTCCGAAGGAAGAATTACCCTTTGCAATTGTCGCTTATCCGGTCGGGTTTCCTCTTCTTTTAGCTCCTGTTTTCGCGAACTTCGAACTGTTTATTCCACCCTATTTATACTTGATTTCTTTCTTTCTTATTATCTCCTCAATATTGTTATTTGAATATTTAAAGAGAATTTTTGATGTTAAAAATAGCTTTTTGATAGCAATAATGTTTTCTTATAATCTCATTTCACTAATCCTGAAAAAAGAAATTTTATCTGAATTCCCCTTTGTTTTAGCATTGCTTGCCCTATTTCTGATTATCCAAACCGGTCAGCGTAAAACCTTTGTTTTAGCCGGGCTTTTAGCCGGTATTTTGGTGTCGATTCGGGTGTCCGGTTTTGTCATTTTTCCTGCTATTTTGAGCTGGCAACTGGTTACGAAAAATGGCCTTCCTATGAATAAAAGGCTTGCCAATAGTTGCCTTTTTATCGCCACCGGAATAGCTGTTTTTGGGTTCTTAAATATGGCAATTTTTAACATTGACCTCAAGAATTTCTTTGGGTTTTATGCTCAACAATTTGAGACAAACAGCGAAAAGATAATCGCCAATTTTCTAGACCTTTTCGGGAAAGCAGCGGAGCTCATTCTGCCACCGTTAAAATCGCTAATCTGGACATGGCTAGTATTGGTATTGGTTGGAATAGGATTTACAAAGCGGTTCAAACATGCCCAACTAGGCGATTGGTTCTTTCTGTTTTACCTCCTGCTAATCGTTTTTTATCCCTATTCTTCTTCCGGAATGCGCTTCCTTTTCCCCGTCATTCCGCTTATTCTTATTTATTTCGTTATCGGATTCGAAACTATTGCTGCTTTAATACTCTCAAAACAGCGGTCATCTCAATTTTTGATAGTCATTGCTTGCTTATCGATTATCTTTTCGTTCAAAACATTTTATTCTCTACCCAAAGCTGACGGTCCTTATTCTAAAGATGCGCATTCAGCATTTAATTTTATTCGTACAAAAACTCCGGAAAATGCTGTTGTTTTATTTTCAAGGGCAAGAGCGCTAAATTTGTATGCTGATCGAAAAGCTACTTTTCTAATTCAGCATAAAAGCGAAAGCGAAAATTTCGCCATTCTTAAAAAAATTAAATGCGACTATATATTATACGCCGATGAAAGATCGGGAGCTTTCAATCAAAATTTACAGGACTTTTTGATGAAAAGAAATTCGGACTATGACACTCTTTTTAAAGAAGACCGCTATTTGATATTACAACTGAATACGTCAAAACAACCATGAGAACATCGACTAAAGTCGCAATCGATAAATATGTAGGTGTGATTGTTGTTTTCATTCTAAAAAACATCTTTCGACTATTTTCATTTAGAAGAGAAGTAAAAATTTCAGAGCCAAAAACTATTGTCGTTTGTAAATTTCTCGGAATGGGAAGTATCATTCAATCGACACCGCTTTTACAAACTTTTAAGAAGCAATTTCCAAATACGAAAATTATATACCTATCATCTGCAACCAATCTGGAATTATTGAAATTGATATCAGTAATCGACAAATCAATTATCATAAATGACAAAAACATTTTATCTACATTCATTTCATCAATTTCCTGTATTAGATTTCTACTTTTAAATCGGATTGATTTATTCGTTGACCTTGAAGTGTATTCGCATTTCAGTAAGATCTTTACTATTTTCAGTGATGCTAAATTAAAATTCGGGATGACGAACAATGTCTTGCTTAAGAATGACCTTTACTCGGTAAATTTTCAATTGCATACGGACAGACCGGTTTTTGAATCTTATCTGGAAATGGGCAAGGTTATTCATTCAAGCGAAATAATTCAGGCGCTTTACCCTTTTCAAGTAGAAGCCGGCACCATAAAATCGCTGTGCGGAAAATTTAACATCTTGGGAAAATATATAGTAATTAACCCCAATGCATCCGATCTCAGAATAGAACGACGATGGCCGGCCGGGAATTTTTCAAAACTTATCGAAAAAATAATCAGGGAGTTTCCCGGAAAACAAATTGTTCTTATTGGTGTTCTGTCGGAAATTGAAAATGTAAAGAGCGTTTTGGAAGGGATAGATATCAATCTCCGTAAAAATGTCATTAACACCTGCGGAAAACTTGCCTTAAAAGAACTGATAGCGCTAATTCATGACACAGAATTGGTGATTACAAATGACACCGGTCCGATGCATTTGTCATTCGCTCTTAATAGACCAACAATTGCATTATTCGGACCCGCTTCGCCGATTCAATTCGGGAATCACCAAAATTCAACTGTAGTGTACAAAAAAGTTCATTGCAGCCCTTGCGTTCATCAATTCATAAAACCACCCTGTTTGGGAGACAATATTTGCATGAAGCAAATTTCAGTTGGAGAGGTGTTTGATGGTGTTATTTCTATTTCAAAAGAAAGTCGTTGATAGGATTTCGGAATGCGGAATGCAGATTTCGGATTGTCCCTCCCAACCAGAAATCCGAAATCAAGAAAACTTTCGCTACTTTTGAATAATCTGAAAACTCGCCCTTTCGACAATAATATGACGATTTGGTCGTTTTCAGACTCTCTCTGACAGCTATGAAAAAAAATCTCCTCTTCACATTTGCCGCGTTTCTGATTTTTATTTCCGCAAAAGCACAAATTGACCCCATTTCGCTTGGCAATTGGCGAATGCATATTCCTTACAGCAAAGGTATTCAGGTCGCAGAAGATTATCATGGCAAGGTCTATTGTGCAACGCAATTCGGCATGTTCAGCTACACAAAAGAAAGTGGAGAGTTCGATTTCTTTTCTACACTCAATGGCTTGTCAGACAATGAAATTTCAGATATCAGGTACGATCAGACGACCAACATTTTAATGATTACGTATCTTAATTCGAATATTGATATCCTTCTTCCGAATAAAACGATCATCAATCTGCCGGAGATCAAACAAAAAAGTATTGTTGGCGGAAAGAAAATCAACAACATCACTTTTATAAACGGCTTGGCCTATTTAAGTTGTGAATTTGGAATTGTTATTATCGATTTGCAAAAGCAAGAAGTTAAAGACACTTATTACATAGGGCCCAATAGCAGTATTTTAAATATTATGGATGTTGCTTATAATGGTACAAATATAATTGCCACCACGGAGACAGGAGTTTATAGCGCCCTTTACAATGATCCTTCAATTTTCAATTACACTGCATGGACAAAAGATCTCACCTTATATGAACCGAGCGCAAATTATACTTCAGCTGCAGTAATCAACAACAAATTTGTTATCGTAAAAACAAATACTACTACACTAAAAGATTCTGTATTTATTCTTAACGGTGGAGTATGGCAGTATTTTATTCAAGAGAATTATAAAGATGCGTATGTCGATGACCACAATGGATTAATTATTTACCGCAATGGTTATCGAATCGGTGTTGTTGACGCTTCCGGAAATGAAATTAATGGGTACAATGTTTACAATGGAGAAAACTTAAATATCAAAAAAGGATTTCAAGACAGCAATGGATATCTTTGGGTAGCTGATTTTAATAATGGACTCAATGTAAAATATCCTGATGGGTCTTTACATCATTTTATTCCTAATGGTCCGGGAGCTGAAGCTGTTTACAGTATGCAGTCTCTAAAAAGCAAATTATGGGTTGCTTCAGGTTCTATTAACGGTGACCAACCATTTTATATTAGCAATGGAATTTATCGCTTTGCAGATGGAAATTGGAAAACCTTTAATAGACTGACCGATTCAATTTACAATCAAGCGTGTACTAATTATTCACCTGCTGTAAGTTGTGTTGCCATTGACCCCAATGATGCTGAGCATGTTTTTATCGGCAGCTTTGGCGCCGGTCTTCTCGAATATCGTAATGACAAAGGTGTGATGCTTTATAATACTACAAACAGCACACTTTCTAATGTCACGAATACCAATCCAAATGACATTCGTACGGGAGGGCTTTCATTCGATGTCGAAGGAAATCTTTGGGTTGTTACCGCATACACAATTGATGCTGTTACTGTAAAACGTGCAAGTGGTGGCTGGTTCACGTATCAACTTCCTGATCCGAGTTTTACTGAAATTGTTTGTTTTAAACTGATAATAGACGACTACGGACAAAAATGGTTTACCGGGCACAAAGGCGCCAGCAATGGAGCAGGAGTTTATGTTATGAAAGAGGCCAGCTTAAGTTCATCTTCCGGAATAAAGTTAAAAAGTTATACTAATCAAAAAGGTCACGGAAATCTTCCCGATCTATTTGTACGCTCGCTCGCCAAAGATCTTGATGGTGCCATCTGGCTTGGGACGAATAAAGGAGTAGCTGTCGTCTATAATCCGGGGAGCGTTTTTGACGGAGGTGATTACGATGCTCAAAAAGTAATTATTGAACAAGACGGCTATGCACAATATCTTTTGGAAACAGAAAACGTGAACGCTATAGCAATTGATGCAGCGAACAGAAAATGGTTTGGTACAGCGAATGGTGGCGTGTTTCTAATGTCGGCTGACGGAACAAAACAATTACTCAACTTCAATATTGAAAACTCTCCAATGCCTTCGAACAATGTTACAGATATTGCTATCAATGACGAAACCGGCGAAGTTTTTATTGGTACCGACAAAGGTTTAATCAGCTATCAAGGCGATGCTACATTTGGCGATGAGCAATGTAAAAACTATGTGGTATTTCCGAATCCCATTAAACATGATTATAACGGACCAATTGCAATTCGCGGATTGGTAAATAATGCTGATGTGAAAATTACAGATGTTGCAGGAAACATTGTTTATCATACCAAAGCCAACGGCGGACTTGCAACATGGAATGGCTATAATTACAGTGGCGAACGTGCTCAAACAGGGGTATACATTGTTTACGTTTCGAATGAAGATGGCTCTCAAACGTGTACAACAAAAATGTTGTTCTCAAAATAATGCTTCACAAGACAAGAGGAATTGTTTTTTCTTATACGGAATACCGGGAAACCAGTCTGATCGTAAAAATTTACACTGAACTTTTTGGAATACAATCTTACATTGTCAATAGTGTGAGAAAGAAGAATGCGAAATTAAATGTTGGTTGGTTTCAACCATTGACATTGGTAGATCTTGTTGTTTATCATAAAGAACGTCACGGCTTACAACGCATTGCAGAAATTCGTCCGATGCCTCCGCTGAAAGATATTCCTTTCGACGTAATAAAAAGCGCAATCATTTTGTTTATAGACGAAGTGCTTTGTAAAACGATTAAGGAGGAGGAAGAAAACCAATTACTTTTTGAATTTCTATTTAACACTATTCAACTTTTCGATATTCAACAGCCTGCATCAAACGATTTTCACCTTCTGTTTTTAATTCGGCTTACTCGCTACTTAGGTTTTTATCCCATTCAAAATTTTAATCAGGCTACGCCCTATTTCAATTTGATTGATGGGAAATTTCAATCGGAAATTCCGCTTCACCCCTATTATCTTAACGAAAAAGCAGCGCTCAATTTTTCTAATCTTATTTTAAATTCCGCTGACTTATCTGCAAAATTAAATTTACCGGGTGAAGAGAAAAGAACATTAATCGAAAACCTTCTTGAATATTATCGCCTGCATGTCCCAAATTTTTCTAATGTGAAATCTCATAAGGTTTTGGAACAAATTTTTGACTCGTAATTTATTGGGAAAGCGTTGAGAGGTTTTTCCTAATCGAAAAACAATGTTATCATGCCGCCCTTTCAGAGATTATTAAAGATCGAAACACGTTTGTACTTAAACGAATAAAGCCAACAAAACAGAGCTCAATTCACTAAAAAAAAGGGCTTTCTCTGATATATCCCAATCCCCCCCTTTCCCCTCTTCCCGTTCAGTATTCATTTTTCCTTGTTCAGACAGATTTATTTCGAAAAGCATGATTTTGAAGATACTATTGCACTATAAAACAAGGAGCAAAACTCAAATCAATTGAAGACTCAGTTACCCCAATTTCTTTTAATACTGGCCATTTTCTTGTCAGTTTCAAATTTTGCTCAAACGGGGAACCAATATTTATTTGTTGAAATAAGAGGGTTAAGTGCTCAACGAGGAGTTCCGGAATTAAAAAAAGAGTTAGACGTAATTAAAGCAATAAACTCTATTGAGTATTGTGAAAAAGCAGGACTACTGATTCTTCACTCCGAAAATTCAATTGAAGCAGTTCGCTCAGAGGTTAACCAACTACTCCATTCTCTCAACTATAAATACACAATCAAATCTGCTATTCCAATTGAAGAAGCTAGAAAGATATGTTCAAAAAATTCACCTCAATAGTAAGGTCTCCCATACACTGTTGAATCAAGAACTCACGCCATGGAATTCCCAAGGTTCAAGCACATAGCTGCCACATTGTTGATGCTGGCTTTGGGAATTCATGGATTTTCTCAAACAACTGTTTTAAATGGAAATGGT
>CAYHCU010000010.1:0-30393 GCA_964355035.1 uncultured Flavobacteriales bacterium
CAGCTGGTTCAGAGCATCTGCCTTACAAGCAGAGGGTCACAGGTTCGAACCCTGTAGCTCCCACTTAATAATCAAGAGGTTACAATGAAAATTGTAACCTCTTTTTTTGTGGTTGACACTTGGGTTGACACAAATTGCTCAAATTTGTATTGTATTTTGATGAAAGGGCAATCAGTATTCTTCTTGAATTTCAAATTCGAAGTTGGTAAATTGAAGTGATTCTAAAGACGATTGAGTTAAAGTCATCCAAAATATTGTGTTCATTTGTTTTATAGCTCTCATTGAAAATCCATATGGATCTTTTATATTTGACGGATATTGTCAAATGGAAAAATGTCAAATGCAAACATTCGGAGAAATTATAAAGCATCAACGCGAGAAAAATGGAATGTTGTTGAGGCAGGTTGGAGCAGCAATTGAAATTGACCAAGCCCTTGTTAGCAAATTTGAAAGAGGAGAGAGAAAGCCTTCTCGTGAACAGGTTTTGCTTTTTGCAAAACTTTTTAGCATTGAGGAAAATGAACTAATGATAGCTTGGTTAAGTGATAAGTTAGCAAACGAAGTGCAAAATGAAGATCTAGCAAAGGAAGCAATTAAAGCAGCCGAAAAAAAAATTGATAAATTTAAAAAAGCGGTAAAAAAGTAAAGGCTCTTGATTAAATTTTGCTAAAAAAAACATAAAAATTATTTCTCGTAAACTAACAGTGTCAAACCAAATGCGAATATTCTTCCAAGATTAATTTAATATAGTAAACATGACAGAAAATAATACACCCCAAATATTTGAAAACGGTTCAACTTGGATACGTGCTGATTTTCACTTACACACTAAAGAAGATAAAGAATTTGTATATGCTGGTAATGAAAATGATTTTGTAAATCAGTATGTAGAAAAGTTAAAAGCAGAAGGAATTCGTGTAGCGATAATTACCAATCACAATAAGTTCGCAGTATCTGAATACAAAGCTATTGCCAAAAAAGCACGAAAGGAAGAAATCTATGTTCTACCGGGAGTTGAACTTTCAGTTAACGATGGATCAAATGGGATACATACTTTAGTCGTTTTTGATCCAGAACAGTGGCTTGAAAATGGCAATGATTTGATTAACCATTTTTTGACAAGTACATTTTCGGGAAAAGTAAATTTTGAAAATGAAAACGGAAGGTCAAACCACAGTTTAAAGCAAACAATAGAATTACTCAATAGCTTTCAGAAAAATTATTTTCTTTTAATGGCACATGTCGAACAACGTAGTGGCTTTATGGAAGAATTGGATGGTGGAAGAATTACTGAATTTGCGTCAAACCCATTATTCAGAAAATCTGTTTTAGGGTTTCAAAAAGTAAGGACTAGAGACAAAGTTGCAAACTTGAATGTATGGTTTAAAAATCAACTTCCCGCTTTTATTGAAGGAAGTGACCCAAAGTCGCTTGAAGAAATTGGTAAAGGAGAAAAGTGTTATTTGAAAATAGGTGGATACAATTTTGATGCAATAAAATATGCCTTAACTGATTACAACTATAGAATTAAAAATATGGTTCCGGTTTATAGTCAAGCATATATCAAGTCTCTTTCCATCACAAGTAGTAAACAGGATTTGAAAAAGGTAAGTTTAAATCCCTCTATGAATAATCTTATTGGAATTCGAGGAAGTGGAAAATCTTCTATACTTGAAACTCTTAGATATGCTTTAGATATTAATCTTGATTCAGCCCGAGTCGATGAAAAATACAAAAACGATCTTGTTACGAATTTCCTTGGAAGTGGCGGTAAAACGCAACTTGAGATAATTGATAGTCAAGGAAATCTAATAATTGCAGAAAAAATATTAGGTGATAGAACAAATATTTACATCAATGGGTCACTCAGCCCTAATTTAAAAATTTCAGGAATATTAAAAAAGCCACTCTACTTTGGTCAGAAGGATTTGTCAAATATTAAAGGGTCTAATAGTATTGAAAGTCTGATAAATCAATTAATTGGTGAAAAAATAAAATCTCAAAGGCAACTTATAGAAAATAAGAATACGGAAGTACTAAATATTATAGGTGAAATTGCAAAGCTCCAAAAGTCGTTGGCTCAAAAACCTGACCTTGAAGCCAAAAAAGCATCCCTTGAGCATAGTTTGAAAGTATTTAAGGATTATGAAATCGATAAGAAACTAAATCGTCAAATGGATTTTGATAAGGATTCCAATCGTTTGAAAAGTTTGAAGGAATTTGAATTGAAAGTAATCGAAGGATTGACTGAGTTTATTTCCGATTACGATGGAAGTTTTAAGTCGTACCTTGGTTATGAGTCAAAAGAAAATGCAGAAACATTTTTAAAAGTATACAAATCGTTTGAAAATTTTAACAACCTTTTTAATCAATTGTCAAATTTGCTTTTGCAAATGAAAGCAGAGAACGAGGTACTAGTTGGTATTGAGAAACAATTTATTAGTAAGTATGAAGACTTAAAGGAAGAGTTTTCTAAAATAAAAAGAGAAATAAATTTACCAAATTTGCAAGTCGATGATTTTGTAAAATTTCAGAAAGACCTTGAAAACACGGATTTTAATTTAAAAGAACTGGAGAAAATTAAAACTAAAGTTTCAACTCTTGATAAGCAGCTAATCGTTTCACTTACCGGATTACAGAAGCTATGGAATGACGAGTATATTTTAGTTAGAGAAGAAATAGAAAAGATAAATGCGGATCAGTCGTCGATCCAAATTAAAATGACATTTAAAGGCGAAAAAGAAAAGTTTAAAGAATTCCTTAAGGACTATGTTCGTGGAGCAAATATTCGAGAAACAAATTTGCAGTTAATCGTTGATGGGTATTCTGATTTGATTGAAATCTTCCGGGATCTGAATGAAATAACAGCTTCCACAAAAATAAGTGAAATACTTTCTGGAGGTGTACAGTTAGGCTCATTTAAGACACGATTTGAAGAGAATCTTGGAACTTTTCTAACTTATCGTGTACCCGATTACTTTGAGATCTTGTATAAAGAAAAACCAATTAGCGAACATTCGCTTGGTCAACGAGCATCTGCATTAATTATTTTTCTGCTATCTTTAAAAGAGAATGATATCATCATGATCGATCAACCGGAAGACGATCTGGACAATCAAACAATTTATGACGATGTTATTAAGGTTTTAAGAAATTTGAAAACAGAAACCCAGTTTATTTTTGCCACTCATAATCCGAATATACCAGTACTTGGTGATAGCGAGCAAATAATTAGCTGTAAATATGAAGTAAATAAAATTCATGCTTTGATTGGAAGCATTGATGATATTAATATCCGAAAAGATATTGTGACTATAATGGAAGGTGGAGATGAAGCATTTGAAAAACGTAAAATGATATACGAACTATGGAAGCAGTAGAATTATTGCAAATAATACAAAAAGCAGAAAGTAGCATAGTTCAATTTAAAGAACGTGTAAATGATGCATATAGCATTGCAACCGAAATGGTCGCCTTGTCAAATTCCCTTGGTGGTTTAATCCTAATTGGAATAAATGATAAAACAGGTGTCTTAAACGGGTTGAATTTTCAAGAATTGCAAGCTACAAACCAATTATTAGTCAACGCAGCCTCGGATAATGTAAAAAGTCCAATTACAATTTTTACTGAGACAGTTCCGGTGAATGGCCAAAACATTATTGTTGTAAAAATTAGAGAAGGTTCTGATAAGCCATATAAAGATAATAAAGGTATTATATGGATAAAGAATGGTTCTGATAAAAGAAAAGTAACATCCAATGAGGAGTTATTACGACTACTTCAGAGTAGTGGAAATGTTTTTGCCGATGAAGAAACCGTGCAGAATACTACTCAGAATGATATTGACATTGATTTATTCAAAAAATTTGTTCTGAATAAGACTGGCGAAAATGTTGAGAAATTGGATGTTCCAATTAGTCAAATTTTAAATAGTATGAGTTTAGCAAAAGGAGACAACCTAACTCTTTCTGGGCTTCTTTTATTTGGTAAAAAGCCACAGGTATTTCGACCAGTTTTTACTGTGCAGTGTATTGCTTTTGTTGGAAATGATATTGCTGGGACAGAATATAGAGACAGTGAGCCGCCGTTTGATGGTAACTTGCCAATCTTATATTCAAAAACAATGAATTTCATTGAAAGGAATTTGCACAAAATTCAAGTGGCAGAATCATTTAATAGCTTGGGTCAATTAGAAGTGCCAAGAGAAGCTTTGGAGGAATTATTGGTGAATGCTTTAATTCACAGAGATTATTTTATTAAATCCTCCATAAAGGTTTTCATTTTCGACAACAGAATTGAAATAATCAGCCCGGGCAAATTGCCGAATTCTTTAACGGTTGAAAAAATAAAATCCGGGACTTCTATTTCGCGAAATCCGATTTTGTTTTCAAACGCACGATATCTTTTACCATTTATTGGTGTTGGAAGCGGTGTTCCAAGAGCTTGTGCTTTATACCCTCAAATTGATTTTGTAAACGATACTGAAAAGGAGAGCTTTAAAGCAATTATATACAGAAACCCGACTAAGAAATCCTAATTTTAATTTGGTATTCCCGTTTATGAAAAAATCAACTTTAAAGAAATCGCTGATGAAAACCAATTTACTATCTATCTATACAGGATTATATATTGCAATTATGCTAAGCAGTTGCGGTGGTGAAATTTCACCTGAACGACAAAAGGAAATTGAGAATGAAGTAAACACTATTTCTGCTCCTGAAAATCCTAACCATAACAAATTGATAGGAAGATGGCAACTCGATTCACTTATACAGCCTTCAACTATGTATGGAATAACAATTAAAAAAAGTGAGGTCTCTAAAAATGCTCGACTTGAAGATGGCAAACTTATATCCTATTTTCAAAAGAAGTATAAAAATTCGACCGATAAAATACAGATTGATGAATTCACAAATGATGGAAAGCATATTACTACTTCCATTGATAAATTTAGCATTAAAAAATCCGGCAAGCATATTACAGAAACTAATTACTCCATTCAAGATAATACCATATATGAGACATGGAGATGGGGAGCAAACCTTCAAAACGAAAATAGTTCAAACTCCAAAATAGTGAAGGTTGATGCCGATATGTTGATTTATGAATTTAAAACCGACAATCAAATTCTCACTTTTTACTTTTCTAAAATCCAAAACTAAAAGTATGAGACTTATAGGGCTTTTTGTTGTATTCTGTGTAGTGAGCCTATTGTTCACACCGTTTGCTGGGGTTGCACTTGTTGTAATTTATTTATTGCTTAAAATATTGAATAAAAAGTAACTGAAATTCGTTTGGTTTGTGTTAAATCATATTCCTGCATTTATTTTAATAAAAACGCTGGTGGGCGAGTATAGCATATCATTGTTGTATTTGAATTAGCAGGTTTATCAGACTAGCCTAAACGGTTCTTCATCGATTTTAATTCCGGTAAAACTCTCATTTAGTTTCGGAAGATTAACAACTCGGTTATCGTAACCGATCCATTTCAATATAAGAAGGTTTAAGAGCGTGTAGAATCGAATTGAGCAATAATAGAGGTCTTTGTTCATTCTTTCGGTTGAACGGTTTGCGCCGGAATTGGTTAAGTCTGGGACACGTCCATGCAAGAAGTCGTTTCGTGTTTCAAGGATTTTCAAATCTTCAGCAAGCAAGTTAATCCCGAGCAAATCAAACGGTGCTTTCAAACGTGATTTATTTGTCGGTTGATTTAACTGGTCAATTCTTTTTTGAAGTGTTGCAAATTCATCAGAGTTTATAGTTGCATGATTTCGGTTTAATACTTCATGCATTTCTTTTCTGATTTTTCTGCTTACTGATTTATCTTTAATTGGCGCTAGTTTAAGTTTCTGTTTTCCAATAATGATGTCTGAAATGGTTTCCAAGGCAATTGCATATCCACCTGGCATGAATAATAAACTTGCGACGCTGGATTCAAGCATAAGCATGAGTGTTGCAGAAAAATCTATTGAACTATAAATTTTTTCGCACAAAAGAGAAAACTCTTTAAGTGAAACAGGTCGCAAGAGTGGTTGATATTTCTTTGCAAGTGGATCACGGTGTAAGTAGCCATGGGCATTTGAATAAACAGGACAATAGCCACTTTCAATTGAAGTTCTGAATTTTGCACAACGAAAATGAATGTGCTCTTTTTTTTTCTTGTTTGAATAGGCAAAAATGAATCCTTGGTCACCTACAAAATATCCCGACAAATAACCCATTGCAATTTTTACTGCGTTCGCTTTTTCTACAAACTCATTAAAAGATTGTTTTACAGGTGAATCTATTGTTAGAAAATAATCCTTCTTTGCATTGTGAATACAGCATACTTGTAACTTTTCTCCATTTATCATTGCATTTGTTCCAGCCCTTGATCGATAACCAAGGTCAGATGTAAATACTGCTTGCTCGATATTGTAGCGAAATATCAACTCCTTTTCTAATGGTATAACAAGTTGATAATAATATTTTCTTTTTTCCGAATAACCTTTTGTACTTATTCTGTCAACTGTCCCTGTGAATCTAGGTGGCCCATGATGTCCTAAATAGACACTTTCTAAATTATAAATAGATTGGCCAAACTTAATTTGAATATTCTTGTGAAATTGTCCAACATCCAAATCAAGACTCCTTTTTGAAAAGACATCATAGATGAATTCAATCGAAAATTCATTTTTGTGCGGTTTGAATCTCGCTATTAACCCGTTTAAAATGTTGTTTTTAGAAATGAGTTTTCCTGACTTTGGTTTTACAAAGTTTGCAATGGTTTCAATTAATGCTTTGTGTTGTTTTATTTCTTCTTTCTTTACTTTCATAATTATAGCTAAAAAGCGTTTTATTGTTTGGTTTAAAATAAAAATCAAATTGGGTATTGATCCGGTGAACAGAAACGTTTAAAAGGAATTTCATAAATAATAATAAGTAGCTTGAATGACGAAGCCAAGTACAACCAAAAGAATTCCGTAAAAAGAGGTTTTCTTAAAATAGGAATTTCTTTCTTGCGAATGAATTTTTCTAGCTTTTGAATATAACAGTAATAAAATGGGCGAAATTATCTTTTCCGGAACAATTAGAATTATTACACTAATAAACAAGCAAAGAGTGTAAAGCAATTCAGCTAAATAGTAAAGAGGTTTTGTAGCCGCTGATTTTGAAAGCCAATTGTGGTTTCGATTACTAATAAAATTAAATAACATCAAACTAGGAATAAATATTATTAATGAAGAAACCAATACTCCGATTTTATCAAATCCATTGCTGAATTTGCAAAAGATTAAAGTAATAGTAACAAAGAATATAATTGTACTGAAAAAGCGATTTGTGTGAAATATTAACCTGTCAATTGCCTGATTGTCTTTACGTTTTCCTTCACCAATTTTCATCTCGTCCCTGTCATAAAGTTCAAAGAATTTATCGTTAGCAACTATTTCAATTCCCAAAAACAGGAATCCGACAATGTCAAAACACAAACCGATGATTGATAATATTTCTTTTGGAGGATGACGTAAAAAATCAAGCATGATAAGTTTATTTATTTATCTCTTTAATGGGGATTATCAAGTTTTCAAAATCACTTATTACAAATTCTTCAAATGTTTTAAAATACACTTTCTCGATTTTGTCATTCAATACTAGCCATTCTAAATTTTCTTTTACAGTGTCTGGGTTTGGGTCAACAATAATTATTCTTTGTAGATTTCCAAAATTCCTTAAAAGTACTCGGTTGAATGCAGCTTCATTTCCTTTCCATCCGATAATCGCCAAGGTTTTAGTAGTCGATAAGTGAAACTCCATCGCGTTAAAATGTTTCAAAGGCATTATAAATTCGTCTTTATCACGGTATGGTAAAAGAAGGGCAGGAAAATAATTATTAAAGTTTCCGTCAGAAATGATCTCAAGTTTCGATTTATCTATTGTATGTTTTCCTAATCGATTTCTATCGTTGTTCTTTTCGTGCCCCCATGCTCCCCAGTCAATCATGTTGAAAGGATTACCTAAAAGCTCATAGTAAATATGAAAGAAGTTTTTCTTGTTTTCAAATAACCAATTTGCAGCTAACTCGTCAAATTCTACAGTGGCAGGAAATCTCCAGCCCCAATTGCAAGAGCCATGAGGCTTGAAAATGCAAAAAGGATGTTCGTTATATCGTGCGTAATCCTCCATTGAAATGATTGGGATATTAAAACAATCAGAAAGAAATGTTTCGAGTAAAATATCTTGATTGAAGGATACGAAAGAAAATTGCTGCCTTTTATTTTTAACTGACATCATTTGCAATTTGTAAGCGAAAAGTCCATACAAGTTATTTGAATAATAGTTTTCAATCGCATTCTTTGAAATGTCGAAAAATAATTCTTGCAAATAATATTGAATGCTAATGTGTCTGCTTAAAATCGCTTGGTTGTTATTTTGCTGAATGGAGATCCATTCTTCTTCCATTAAATCTTCAATGTTTGGATTTGTGTCATTTTGCAAATAAATTAGAGATTGTTTTACACCAATGTAGTTATTGTAGTATTCCTTAAATCTTTTTTCAAATAAACCTGGGCCAATGGGAGGTCTTAATAAGTCTGCTTCAAATTTCAATTTCTGCTCTCCCAATACACAATTAGCTGATGCACCAGCTCCGAAAATAAATAAAATATCTCTTTGAAGGTCGTTTGTCCATGAAACTCTTTCGGGTTGATATTTAGGTGGTTTGAATTGCGAGTCAGTGAATTTAAGTTCAATACAATTATTGGGAATTATCCATCCATATTCGCTAATCCTTTCAAGTGTTTTCTCAATGGTACTTAAATTTCGGTATTCGCTAACTTTTAAAAATTCAATTACTATAGTGTATCCACTAAAAGCAGGTTCTTCCCATTCTGCACCTGCATAAGCTTCCCCATAGGTGGTGAAAAGATATGTCATTTGCATAGTCGATTATTTTATTTTCCAGTCAGCACTTGGGCTTAAAATTTTGAAATCAAAATTTGCTTCCTCAAGTTCTGAAAGATGTTTTGAGTATCTGGTTTTGTAAAAATTGTAAGTTCGTAAATATTTGCCTTTGATTTTCGGATCTGTTTGTTTGTCAATATTTTCTTTTAATGTTTGCAAATATTTAACTTCTTTTGGAAAATTATAAAATTCGTCTGTTCCATCAACCATACTTTTATCAAAAGGGAAATCTAAGTCATAAGTAAAGCATATACTTTCAAGTGTCTTTGTGAGAAATACAAAGTTTAAGTCAAGATCAAAAGAAGCGGTTGAAAAAAATCGACAATAGGATACTAGTGCTTTATCAATAAACAACCCCATTCCATCAATTTCTTTTTCTTTATTGTAAGCACCGACCAAAGATTTACCATGATATGCTTCTATGTTTTTCATTTTTTCATATTGGAATTCACCGTAGGTCAAAATTGCTCTGAAATGAATTCCTAAGGAGACGCTTCGAAGGAATAGATCTTGTACGAATTCGCAAGCATACATTATGCAATATTCATGATCGTGCTGATTTATCGGAGTGTGCTTATTGAAAACAAGAATTGTATCTGAAAACACAATTGTTTTAAAAGCATCATGCATGTGGACATTCAAGCTATCAAGGATATTAAATAATTCTTGAAGTTTTGAGGAATTCTCATTTACCAAATTGCTGAAACCCAAAATATCAATATAGAGCAAGTATTTTTCGTTTGCCTTCATTGCTGCTCCACGATTTGTATTTCCTCTTCTATCAAATCATAAAGTTAATATACAATTTGATTTATCCTATTTTCGCAAAAGTCAATCTTGCATTGTAATTGTGAAACTTGCGTTATTAGTTTTGCCAATGCGTTTTGTTCGTTAAATTGCAAGAGATTGCTTGCCAACTTTTCTATTTTAGTTTTTAAAGGAATTTATACTTTATCTCTGCATAGCCGTTTTCGTTGTCCATGTCCCAGCCAAGGGCTTTAAAGAAAGGATATAAAATCCCTTCTAGTTAGTGTTTCATTATACCCTGCCTTCTTATATGATTCGAATTGCTCTTCAAAGCGTTCAACGCGTTCAGCGATTTTTTTGTGAGCGATTTCTTTTGTAACCATTTTATTAATAGAAGTTTCAAATATAGGAATTCAGCTTTTTATCTGTCATTAAAACATAACGATCCATTATTGAACTGAAAAATTGTGTTTTAAGCCTAATGAAGGCTATATTTATTAATATTCCGACGAAATGTGATAGAAAGCCAAATGCAATTGTGTTAAAAGTGTCATTTGTTGTCTAAATTTGTCTATTCACCTTTGAAATTTGTCTGCAAATGTCATTTACATCTCTGTAAAGTGTCAATTTTTTTGTATGTAATTGATAAAACTACAAATGATTTTAACTTTTTTAGGTGAAAATGCTTCAGAATTTTAAATTATTTGTACTTTTAATTTCTGCTTTTTGAAAAAATTAGCGGTTCGTGTCAATTTCCAAAATGATTTTAGAAAGTTTGCATAAAACAAGAGACTATTCTACTCCATTTGAAAAAGATCTTAAAATTAATCTGCGAGAATGTGAAAAAGTGGGAATGAGAAAGGCTCTGATAATTTCGGAGCTTTTTTTGTATCATTTAAAACTTTAATAATAATAGTAATAAACCAAAAGTAATCTAATTATCTTGAAAGAAAAGTGTAATATTTCGTAAATTTAGGCCTTTTTTTTATTAATACTATTTGCTATATTTGCAAACATGAATCTGATCAGACAGACAATAGCTTTATTTATTGCTCTTACTTTTATGACAATGGCATTTATTCCTTGTGCAGATTCTTTTGATATCAAAACTCACCAGACTGAGTCATCAGTTAAATCAGCTCAGGATCATCATGAAGAACATAGCGACTTATGTTCTCCTCTTTGTTCATGCGAATGCTGTTCGACCCAAATCACAATTTTTAAAGGCACTTCCATTTCTTTCCTTCCTGATTCATACCAAGAATTATATTTAGTTTTTAAGCAACCTTTTGTTTCTTCTTTTCATTCTGCAATATGGCAGCCTCCTAAAATCAGCTGAATTTTTTAGGATAATTCTTCTTACTTCTCATCAAAATTTTAAGTTAACCTGAGATAATCTCACGGTTATTAATTTTTCTGAAAATATTATTTTTTTCTCAAATAATATCAGAGAAGCTTAGTGATTTCTGAGTTATTCATTTCAAAATTTATAATGCTAATAGTTAAATCTGTTTGGCATTTCTGATTAATTAAACTAAAAATTAATATGTTAAGCAAAATAATTGCGTTCAGTATAAAAAACAAATTCATCATTGGATTGATGACATTTGCACTTATAATTTGGGGGGTGTGGAGTGCAACCAAATTACCCATCGATGCTTTACCTGACATCACAAACAATCAGGTTCAAATAATTACTCTTTGTCCAACCCTTGCAGGTCAGGAAGTAGAGCAATTAGTTACATATCCCATAGAGCAAAGCATAGCAAATCTTCCCGATCTTGAAGAATTAAGAAGCATTTCGCGTTTTGGTTTATCTGTAATCACTGTTGTGTTCAAGGATAATGTGGATATCTACTTTGCACGGCAACTGATAAATGAAAAATTAAAGGAAGCTGAAGAAAAAATACCTAATGGAATTGGCACTCCAGAGTTAGCTCCTGTTAGTACAGGATTAGGAGAGGTATATCAATATATTATTCATCCTAAAAAAGGTAGTGAAGATAAATATACTGCAATGGATCTGCGAACAATGCAGGATTGGATTGTAGCGAGACAACTCTATGGAACTCCCGGTATTGCCGAAGTCAATAGTTTCGGAGGGCAATTAAAACAATATGAAGTGGCAGTCAACCCTGATCGCTTAATTGCCATGGGGATTACTATTCCGGAAATTTTTACCGCTCTAGAGAATAATAATGAAAATACAGGCGGAGCATATATTGACAAAAAACCTAATGCATATTTTATACGAGGTGTAGGGCTAATTGGATCATTTGAAGACATAAAAAATATTGCTGTAAAAAATAATCCAAATGGCATTCCAATTCTAATCAAAGATGTTGCTGATGTCAGATATGGCAGTGCTGTAAGGTATGGAGCGCTTACGTACAACGGGCAGGTTGATGCTGTCGGGGGTGTGGTAATGATGCTTAAGGGTGCAAACAGCGCAGACGTTGTAAACAGAGTCAAGCAAAAAATGACTACAATTCAAAAATCCTTACCGTCCGATGTTATCATAGAGCCATACTTAGATAGAACAGATCTAGTCAATCGCGCTATTTCTACAGTGCAAAAAAATCTTTTAGAAGGAGCTTTAATTGTAATATTTGTATTGGTATTATTTCTTGGTAATTTCAGAGCAGGTTTAATTGTTGCATCTGCAATCCCCCTTTCTATGCTGTTTGCTTTGGGAATGATGAACGTTTTTGGTGTTAGTGCAAACTTAATGAGTTTAGGAGCAATTGATTTTGGTTTAATTGTAGATGGAGCGGTAATTATTGTCGAAAGTATATTTCATCGTATCTCAACAAGCCAAGTAAATAGTGGGATGAAAAAGTTGACATCCGAACAAATGGATGAAACTGTTTTTGAGAGTGCAAAAAGAATGATGAATTCAGCTGCATTCGGTCAGATTATTATTCTAATTGTTTATTTGCCTATACTTTCATTAATTGGTATAGAAGGAAAAATGTTCGGTCCAATGGCGCAAACAGTCTCGTTTGCCATTTTAGGAGCATTTATCCTTTCTCTGACATATATCCCTATGGCATCTTCGCTTTTTTTAAGTAAAAAGGTTGAGCACAAAAAAAATATTTCAGACAGAATGATGAGTTTTTTTCAAAGGAAATATACACCACTTTTGCAAAAAGCCATTAATGCCAAAAATTATGTTGTTGGAATAACTGTTGGTACATTTTTGGTGACAGTTTTTATCTTTTCAAGAATGGGGGGAGAATTTATTCCAACCTTGGCAGAAGGTGATTTTGCATTTCATTGTATCTTATCTCAAGGAACATCATTATCACAAAGTATTGAGACATCAATGCAAGCTTCCAGGCTAATCAAGGAATTTGACGAAGTCAAGATGGTTGTAGGAAAAACAGGAAGCGCTGAAGTTCCCACTGATCCAATGCCACCTGAAGCAACAGATATGATGGTAATTCTGAAGAAACAGTCTGAATGGAAAAGGGATATTTCTTATGAACAACTTGCTGAAGAAATTGAACACAAATTGAGTGCAATTCCCGGAGTTTTCTTCGAAAAAAATCAGCCCATACAAATGCGCTTTAATGAATTGATGACTGGTATTCGACAAGATGTAGCAGTAAAAATATTTGGAGAAAATATGGATACACTTTTGGCTTATGCTAATAAAGTTAATTCGATTGTGTCTAGTGTGCAAGGAGCAACTGAACCAAGCGTAGAACGTGTTGCAGGGCTGCCTCAAATCGTTATCAAATACAATCGATCACAAATTGCTAATTACGGATTAAACATAGATGATATAAATCACATTGTCAGCACAGCTTTTGCTGGAGGTGGAGCAGGAGTGGTTTTTGAAAACGAACGCAAATTCGATCTAGTGGTTCGATTAGATAGTACACACAGAAATAATATTGATGATGTAAGTCATTTATATATACCTACTGCTAACGGCATACAAATTCCGCTTTCTCAAGTTGCAGATATCAACATGGAATTGGGTCCGGCACAAATAAGCCGGGAAGATGGTAAACGAAGAATCGTTATTGGTTTTAATGTCAAGGACCGTGATGTAGCAAGTGTGGTTAAAGATATTCAAGCGGAATTAATAAGTAAAGTAAAACTCCCTGAAGGATATTATTATACATATGGTGGAACATTTGAAAATTTGCAAGCTGCTTCAGCTCGCTTAATGATTGCAGTACCTGTTGCTCTAGCACTTATTTTTATGTTACTGTATTTCACATTTACTTCTGTAAAACAAGCTACATTAATATTTACGGCTATTCCTATGGCAGCTATAGGTGGTGTATTCGCTTTACTGTTACGCGATATGCCTTTTAGTATTTCAGCTGGAGTTGGCTTTATTGCCTTATTTGGTGTCGCCGTTTTGAATGGAATCGTCCTTGTAAGTACCTTCAATCAATTAGAAAAAGATGGAATGACGGATATTCTTCAGCGAATAAAAGAAGGAACAAAAATCCGGTTACGTCCGGTATTAATGACAGCCACAGTTGCATCCTTAGGTTTTTTACCTATGGCTCTTTCTCACGGGGCCGGTGCGGAAGTCCAGAAGCCTTTAGCAACAGTAGTTATCGGTGGATTAATTACAGCAACATTCCTTACCCTATTTGTTTTGCCTTTACTCTATCTAATGTTTTCATCTGTTCGAAAAAAAGGCAATGAAAATTTGATTGCAGGCTTACTTGTTGGTGCTCTTCTTTTAAATAATAATGTTCAAGCACAAACTCCAATAAGGCAACTTTCAATCGAGGAAGCAGTGGACACCGCACTTTCTAATAATTTGGAAATTCAGGCTTCACAATTGAATGTGAAATCATATTCAAAACTAAAAAGGTCAACTTTTGAATTACCCAAGACGGAACTCAATTATCAGTATGGACAGTTCAATAGTAATAATAAAGACAACAGTTTTCAAATTGATCAAAACATCCCGTTTCCTACTTATTATTCTGCTAGATCCGGATTATTTAAAGCAGAACTTAAGAACAGTGAATTGAAAGCGATAACAGCTACAAATCATATTAAATCAGAGGTTCAGTTGCTATACTATCAATTGCAATATCTGGAGAATGCAAGAATAAAACTTAAGCAATTAGATAGCTTATACGGTGACTTTGCAAAAGTTGCAGGAATAAGATTCAACAGTGGAGAAACAAATTTATTGGAAAAGACAACAGCTGAGGCGAAGAGAAATGAAATTTCAATGCTGTTTAAACAAGTTGAAGCAGAGTATCTTTCAACGTATTCGTCATTAAAAACAATAATGAATACCGTTGAAGAATTTGAAGTGAGTGGAACATTTGAACCTATTCAGCTTTCAGCAAGTTTGGACACTTCTTTAATTAGTCAGAACCCATCTCTGCTGGGATTGTATCAGCAGGCAGTTATTGCCGAAAAAAATGCGAAACTTGAAACTGCACAAACCTTACCGGATTTTAAAATCGGATATTTTAATCAATCAATTATAGGATATCAGAATGTTGGAAATCAGGATGTTTATTTTGATGCTGCAAATAGATTTACGGGAATTAACTTTGGGTTAAATATACCGTTGACCTTTTTCAGTAATTCAGCCAAAGTAAAGTCTTTAAAATTGCAGCAAGAATCTTTACAGAAGGAAGCTGAAAATAATAAATTGATTTTGCAAAATCAATTAAGGAATGCATTTCAACAGTATGGAGTAAATCTTTCTCAGTATAATCTCTATCGTGAAACAGCAACTGTAAATTCAGAAATAATTGTAAATACAGCCACTGTTGGTTTTAAAAGTGGTGAAATAGGTTATCTGGAATATGCAAATGCCCTGCAAACTGCTACTGACATACAGTTAAAATATTTGCAATCGATCTATCAAATCAATCAATCCATTATCAATATAAATTTATTAATCAGCAAATAATATCCAACTATGAAACATCCTATCATATATAAATCGTTTAGATTATTCAATTATCTTTCTAAGCAAACAAAAATACTTATCCTAATTGGGACTTTGATTTTTACAAGTTGCGGAAACAAATCCACTAGTGATCAAAAAGAAGAGGAGCATGGCCACGAAGAAGCACATGAAAATGAAACTACAGTTTCATTAAGTGATGATCAGATTAAAACTATCGGAATTCAATTTGGCAGTATTGAAAAAAAGCAGCTTACTGCTTCACTCAAAGCAAATGGAATTCTGAAAGTCCCGAACCAAAACAGAGCAACTATCACTGCAATGGCAGGAGGAGTTGTAAAAAGTATATTAACTCAGCCCGGAAGTACAGTTACTAAAGGACAAGTTATTGCAACGATAGCGGGTACTGCATTTATCTCTATGCAAGAGGAGTATATTTCAATAAGCGCTAAAGCACAACTAGCAGAATCAGATTTCAATAGGCAGAAAGAATTGCAACAAGGAAATGCTACCGCGTTGAAAATATTCCAGCAATCGGAGTCTGAATTGAAATCTTTCAAAGCGCGGAAGTCGAGTTTACAAAAGCAATTGGAGCTGATTGGTGTTAACACTACTAATCTAAACAGTGACAATATTCAAACATATGTAAGTATTGTAAGTCCTATAAACGGATCTGTGAGTGATGTCAGCGTAAATATTGGAAGCTTTGTCGAAGCAAATAATCCAATTGCAACTATCGTTGACAACTCTCAATTGCATCTTGATTTATATGTTTATGAAAAGGATCTGTCAAAGCTTAAAGAAGGCCAAACAATACATTTTACTCTTACTAATAATCAGGGAACAGAATATGATGCTAAAATATATGGAATTAGCAACACATTTGAGCCAAATACAAAAGCGGTTGCGGTTCATGCGCAAGTATTAGGAAACAAAAAAGGACTTATAGACGGTATGAGTATCACAGCAGTTGTGAGTTTAAATGACGCAACAGTTAATGCAGTTCCCACTGAAGCTATTGTAAGCTCTGAGGGACAGGATTATATTTTTGTTGTTACCGATGAACATAGCGAAGAAGAGCACATAGCGGGGGAAAAGCATGATGAAGGAGATGGGCACAATCATGACGAACATGGGCATTCTCATGATGAAGCAGAAGCAACTACCCATAAAGAAGACAAAAATACTGGATCTGAACACGAGGGCCATGCAAATGAAACAGAAGAAAATGGAACTGTATTTGAACGAATTCCTGTTGCTAAAGGAACAACGGACGTAGGTTATTCAGAGATTACATTGTTGAAGAATATTCCTGCCAATTCAAAGATCATAACCAAAGGGGCATTTTTTGTATTAAGCAAAATGACTAATTCTGGTGAGGGTCACGCTCATTAATGTTTATGAAATACAAACCCAAATACTAAAGACCAATTATTATGAAAACAGTAAAACAAATCTTCGGAAACAGAACAATTCAATTGATTCTTTTATTTGCAATCTCATTCACGGCTTGCAAAAAAGATAAGGAAAAAGTAAAGGGTTGCACAGACCCTATATCAGTTAATTACAATCCAGCTGCAGAGGAAAGTGATGGTTCATGTCAATATGCAGGTACTGGTGGTAGCACAACTATTGTAGCATTTCCAAAACATCATGGAAATCCAACAACACCAATTTTTGCCTATGTGAAGTTTAATGTACAAAATATTCCTGGTACCGACTCTAGTAATTATGATCTTGTGCTTTACGCTGATTCAACTGAGGACCATATCGAGATTGAAAACTTGAAGCCCGGAAAATATTATATTTATGAGATAGCGTTTGACAATGGCATTTCAGACACCGTTAGAGGTGGAATTCCTTATACATTGACTCAGTCTTCAGGTGAGGTACTATTGGACATTCCAGTAACCGAATAATCTCTGTTTGAATCTAAATTTTGTCCAATGAAAACAAAACTCTATTTACTATTACTCTTTGGTTCTTTAGTATTTGCTAATTGCAAAAAGGACAAAGAAGAAACACCTGTAGTCATTCCAAATGGATATCCTGAAAATATAGAACAAATAATAATTCAAAAATGTGCTACTCCGGGATGTCATAATACTGAGAGTAAAGATGGGGCAGCAGGGCTTGATTTGTCCACGTGGGATAAATTATTTGAAGGGGGAAGAAATGGTCCAACGGTTATACCTTATAGACCTGACTTTAGTACGTTACTGTATTATACTAATACAGATTCAACACAAGGGCTTACTTTGCTACCTACAATGCCATACAATTCTTCTCCATTATCAACATCAGAATATAATTTGTTGTTAGATTGGATACAAAATGGTGCTCCTAATAAAGATGGACAAGTTAAATTTTCAGACAATCCTTCAAGAAGAAAATTTTATGTTTCCAATCAAGGATGCGATGTGGTTACTGTTTTTGATTGCGAAACGCGGAAAGCAATGAGATATATAAATGTAGGTAATAGCCCGTCAATAGAAGTTCCACATCAGGTTAAAGTATCTTCTGATAATCAATTCTGGTATCCTATATTTTATGCAGGAAATATTATTCAAAAGTATCGTACATCTGATAATTTTATGGTGGGGGAAGTTGACATCTCTTTCGGTTCTTGGAATACCTTTGCTATTTCAGCTGATTCAAAGTACGCATTTATTGTAGATTGGAATCCCACCGGTAAAGTTGCAGTTGTAGATCTCGAGAATATGTCACTGCTTACTATGTATTCAGGTTTATCATGGCCACACGGAAGCAATGTTAATACTTCAATGAACACTCTATATCTGACATCTCAATATGGAAATTTTATTTACAAAATCGATATTACAGATCTTCTTCAACCTGATATCGAAGAAATATCCTTGCAAACTGGTCAACAACCATCATCAAGTTCCTCCTTGGACCCACATGAAATCTTATTATCAACTGATGAAAGTAAATATTATGTTTCATGTCAGAGGTCGAACGAAGTTCGCGTTTTGCAAACTTCAAATGATTCGTTGTTGGCTGTAATTCCTGTAGGGAACTCTCCTGTTGAATTGGCATTATCAGCCAACTTTCCATATCTTCTTGTGAGTTGTATGGAAGACGTAACAACATTTGCAGGCGACAGTTCGAAGCGTGGGTCAGTTACCATAATTAACACAAATAGTAATCAAATAATCAAATCTGTGTATACAGGATGGCAACCACATGGTATTGCTATTGACAACGTTTCAAATACAGCCTTCATAACAAATAGAAATGTTCAAGGGGGGCCAGCGCCTCATCATGCAAGTGTCTGTGGAGGAAGAAATGGAAGTGTTTCTGCAATTGACCTCAATACTCTAAATGTAATTGATTTCAAAACAGAAGTTAGTGTAGATCCATACGGTATTGGTATTACTCATTAATTAAAAATTATATATAAAAAATAAAATGAAAATAATTTATACAATGTTATTTATACTAGTTGTTTTCCAAAGTAACGGGCAAACAACTTGGGAAAAATTATTCAGCGCTAACAGTACTGATAACTTCAGGTGTGTCAGAGAAGTTCCTTCAGGTGGTTACATTGTTGCAGGTTATACTGCAAACTTCAGCGTAAATGATACCGATGCATTTGTCGTTAGGCTAAATACAGATGGCGATACCCTCTGGACATATTCTTACAATGGCCCAATGAGTAAAAAAGATTTATTCTACAAGGTTATTCCCACAATAGATGGAGGATTTGCATTATGTGGATATACGACAAGTGTTACAGGCATCTCTGATGATTTACTTTATATGAAACTAAATTCATCAGGTCAGCAACAGTGGATTAAATTCTATGGAGGTGCTGGAAAAGAGCGGGGGCAGGATATAATCCAAACTCCTGATGGCAATTATACCATTGTAGGATACACAACTTCTGTTCCAGCGCAGTATTATGATGCTTTTATGCTTCGAGCCGACTCTAACGGAGATACACTTTGGACTCAACTTTATGGATCGTCCAGCTACGACGATGCTAATTCTGTAAAACCTCTTCCCGATGGGGGTTTTATTTTTGGCGGGCAAAGTAGTAATGGAGCAAATGGGTTTGATCAATTTCTGGTTCGAACAAATTCATTGGGAACTGTCATTTGGTCAAAGAAAATGGGATCACTTGGTACAGATAATTTAGAATGTGTGACTTTGACTTTAGATGGTTTTATCTTATCAGGAAGTTCTACAACAGTAACAGGAGGAGACGATGACGGATATCTTGTTAAAACAGATACTGCAGGTACTGTATTGTGGGCAAAACTTTACGGTGACACTACTCCCGACGATATGCATAGAGTAGAAAATACTTCTGATGGTGGATTTATTATTACTGGTACAACTTCAAGTTATGGAGATGAAAATCCCAATCTTTGGTTTGTAAAAACAAATTCAAGTGGTGACACAATTTGGAATAGAACTTTTGGAAGAGATAATCATGATCATGGGTATAGTGGTCAACAAACTTCGGATGGCGGATACATTCTAGCAGGACATACAGGGAGCTTTGGTTATAATTATGAGGAAGCATATATTTTAAAGATGGATGCTTCGGGTGACATTATTAATCAAATGACATATACTTCTGTTTTTGATATTTTACTTCCATCGAATAATTCTTGTGGTAGTGAAAATTCTCCAATCCAATTGGTAGTTAAAAATTTTGGCAGGAAAACAGTTCAAAATGTTCCGTTGACAATTTCAGTATCAGGAGCTACTGTTTCAAATTTTACAGAAACGTATAATTTCCCATTAGAGCCTGAAGTAACTGATACCATTACGTTATCAAACGTACTTAATACATCTTCAGGAGGAACATATAACTTTATTTGTTCTACAGGCAATGATAATGATGTTTATCCAGAACGAAATTCGTTTTCAAAATCTATAGCAATCAATTCTCAACCAAATTTAAATTTAGGTGTTGACACTGCGGTGAGTGATTCAACCTTTCTATTGGATGCTGGTCCCGGATTACAATACTCATGGGATACAGGTGCGAATTCGCAAACCTACACAGTTATAACTACAGGAAATTATTGTGTAACGGTGACTGGTCAAAATTCATGTACAAACACTGACTGCATTTACGTGGTAGTATCTGTTGGAATAGATGAGATTAAGCCATTGATAAACAATATTTTTCCAAATCCTGCTTCAAGTCTCGTGTATATCGAATTGTTATCTGATGTTACAACTGCGCGTTACGAATTACTGAATTCCACAGGAAAAATTATAGAATTTGAAAATTTCAAAAGCAATTTAACATTAGATGTTTCAAAATTTCCTAAAGGAATTTATTTTTTGAAAATTATTGCTTCAAAAGGAGTAGAATTAAAGAAAATTGTAATAAATTAAATATCGTCATAATTTTTAAACAGGAGTAGCTGAGTGCAAAAATAGATTCAGCTACTCCATTTGTTAATGTGTTTTTTCAAGATGCGATCGGCAAGCAACTGCACACTTAAGACTTTCTTCTACACATTTCTTGCAATGTTTCATGTTCATGTTTTTTACATTCTTCTGCACAATTACGTCTAGTTTTTGTTTCCCTAAAATCTTAAACATTTTTGCGAGAGAGGCGATACATACCCCACCAAGCAAGCGGAGCAAGGACAAAGACACTGGCCATGCCTGGAAAATAACCATAAGGATCTTTTGTCAAAAAAGGGAGAAAAAAATGCGCAAGCTCAGTAATGCCCATTGAAACGAAAAAAGTCCAAGCGAGATAATATCCAAAGGGGTGGCCTCTTTTAATAAGAAAAGGAATTACGATCCATGTTCCTATGGGCAATATCAAGAGCCCGATTATTAAAAATGCAGTAACTTCTGGAACTGGAATGCCAGTTATTTTGTCAGATACAACCTCGAAAAATTTGAAACGATTTTCCTCTACCTTATGAAGAATTAGAAATGCACAAAGTGTAGATAAAAATGGAACTTTGATGGAAGACCACGAAGCAATTTGAGGAACAATAAGCCAAACAACAAAACCTCCGAAGTAACCAATCAGAAAGAGAGATGCTATAAGCCAACCAAGATAAAAATAGCCTATAGCTGGAATTACAAAAGAAAAAAGTAATGCAATTACAATCGTTGATCCAATTTTTTTCATGCGGCTAATTTTTTGTTTGGCAAAAACATATCGGGGAAAAGTTGCGATTATTTCTATTTTAAATTTCCTGAGATATAGTTTTCCACGTCAGATACGGTTAATATTTTTCTTATATCATCGTCCGGAATGGAAATTCCGAATTCTCTTTCAACTTCAACGACGAGCTCCACCATATCTAGAGAGTCCGCCCCTAGATCATCTGTGAATATTGTAGCTGAGGTTATTTCTGATTCTTCAACTGATAAAGTTTCTTTTATTATGCGTATGATTTTTTCTTTTATGCTGTTCATTTAGTTAGTACATCATATTACTCCACTTTTTACAATAATAGGAATGGCTCTTATAATTTCAGTGATTAAACTAATTACGTCAAATCGTTTTTATTTCGCATTTATTATTTAATGTGACTTGTATAGTGCCAAATTCTTTCTATTATTCCTAAAACAATTAAGAGTATGAACAAGGAATATAAAACTCCCTTTGCAACCATAGAAATTGTAACAGGTTTCTTTCTTTTTGATTTTTTATTTGCCACTTTTCTTGTCATAAATTAATAATAAAAGATTATTAATGGCTCTTGTTATAGAGTTTATTAGAATTTAGTCCTTTGAATTCTTACTGCATTTAGAATAGCAAGTAATGCTACACCTACATCCGCTATAACTGCTTCCCATAGAGTAGCAACACCACCCGCGCCTAACACCAACACGATTACTTTAATTACCATAGCTAAAATTATATTCTGCCAGACTATACTTCTTGTTATTTTCCCGATTTTAATTGCAGCAACAATTTTTGATGGTTCATCATTTTGAATTACAATATCAGCAGTTTCAATGGTGGCATCACTACCTAATCCTCCCATTGCAATTCCTGCATCAGCGAGTGCCACAACCGGAGCATCATTTACTCCATCGCCTACGAAAGCAATGAATCTCCCTTGATTTTTTAATTCCTGTACTTTTTCAACTTTCCCTTCAGGCAAGAGATCGCCATAGGCATTATCTATATTTAGAAATTTGGCAACATTATCAACTACAGCTTGTTTATCTCCTGACAACATCACTGTTTTAATTCCTAATTTATGAAGATCTTCTATTGCTATTTTTGAATCTTCTTTGATTTCATCTGCAATAGTTATATATCCAGCAAATGAGTTATTTATAGCGACAACAACTATTGTATCAACAATCTTCTCTAATTGTTCAGGGAATTGAATATTGAATTTCTTAAGAAGTTTGAGATTTCCAGCTAACGTTTCTTTTCCATCTATTGTTCCCTTTAATCCATGCCCTGCTATTTCTTCAACATTTTCAGCCTTCGCGATATTCTTGGTATCCCTTTTGTAATCAACAATTGCTTTTGCAATGGGATGCGTTGAGTGTTGTTCTAAAGCGGAAGCGATCATTAATAATTCTTCCTTTTGGATTTTATCCGGTACAACATCCTGAACAACAAAGACACCTTTAGTTAATGTTCCTGTTTTGTCCATTACCACTGTATTAATTTTTGTCATAACATCTAAGAAATTTCCTCCCTTAAAAAGGATACCATTTCTTGATGCCAGCCCAATACCACCAAAATATCCCAATGGAATTGATACTACCAATGCACAAGGGCAACTAATTACAAGAAAGACCAATGCCCTATAAAACCAAATATTGAATTGGTAATCATCTATAAAAAAGTAAGGGATCACGCAAAGCGCTAATGCAAGAAAGAATACAATTGGAGTATAAACTTTTGCAAAGCGGGAAATGAATAATTGAGTTTGTGATTTGCGCGCTGTAGCATCCTGTACCATATCTAAAATACGGCTTAACTTACTATCCTTGAAAAGTGAATTTACTTTTACTTGAGCCACTGTATTAAGATTGACCATGCCTGCAAATATTGATTCGCCTTTATTTTTCGTATCCGGTTTACTTTCCCCTGTTAATGCAGCTGTGTTAAATGAAGCATTTTCAGATTCTAATTCACCATCCAATGCAACTTTTTCACCCGGCTTAATTATTATCATTTCACCAATTTGCACTTGAGTTGGATTTATGACAATAGATTGACCATTTCGCAAAACAGTTACTTCGTCTGGCCTGATATCTAACAATGCTTTTATATTTCTTTTTGCTCTTTCTATGGCTGCATCCTGAAACCACTCGCCAATGCAATAAAAAACCATTACAGCTACTCCTTCGCTGTATGCTTTAATATAAAATGCGCCCAAAGTTGCAACACTCATAAGGACAAATTCATTGAAAATATCTCCTCGTTTTGCTTTTCTGAAAGCAAGATCCAAAACTTTCCGTCCTGCTAGAATAAAAGCAATTAAATGAATAGAAAGGTCAATCCCGTTTTGAGGAATAATTCCAAAGCCAAATTTGAGAGTTATCATCACCACTAATATCAGAAGTGCTAGCAATAAATCCCAATGAGCCTTCCAGCCCACTATAGGGGCCATTTCATTTTCCTGTATGCCCTCTTGATTCTCAACTTGATCAGATTTAATTTTCGTTTCTTTGCCAGTAGAATCTATTTTAGATTCTGACTGATTGTTTTTGGTGTTTTGATTTTCCATATTTATTTACCATGCAAAATGTCAAAAAATGACTTCCATGATTATTTTCCGAAGTAAAAATAAATTAATGATTTGTTTTTTAAATAATAAATTTTATGCCTATTCAATAGCTAAAATTGTCATGTCAAATAATTTCTGACTGAGATTATTGAAAATTCACTATAGATTTTAGGAATTGTGTCTAAACAAAAAGAGTTGCATTTTTTTTGGGAGGTTGCCAAATGGAAAAGCAAAGTTGAGATGTAATCAATACTTGCCGGACTGAATTTAGTCTTTGCGGATTTTGTAAAAGAAAATCGATATGAAGAGGGGTTACAATCGTAATTAACAAGCTACAACATGAACATGTACATAAAGGAGAACAACATTCGTCCTTTTCAGCATGTTCATTATCATTTTGAGTTGCAAATACATTTTCACTGGTTTCTCCTTTATATTGGATTGTATCACTACAAGTAATGCAACTCAAAAATAAAATGTGTAGGGCTAATATGTAACTTAGTAAATTCAAGCCTGAAATTTACGAAAATTTATTAAAGATGTTAATGGTGTAAAATTGGAAAGATTTTTATTAAAAACAGTCAGATTTACTTGAAAATTGAATAATTTGGTAATTAATGTTGTTCAGCTTATCTTCGAAAATTCTGCATTCATCCTCTTTTTTTTGAATAATAAGGTGTGGATATTACCTCATATCAAGCCTTGAAAAGAGGAGAGACAGTAAGTTAATGTTACCATTTGAGGAAGACACGTAAGAATAATATATTTTATTTCAATGGAAATTGTTTTATCAACATTAATCATAATTCAAATGTTAGGGAGTATTATTTTTGCTCCTTTTGAATTAGAAACACCAATATGGAGAAAGTTATTAAAGTGGCTAATATTTGACAGTATAACTGTCGGCTTGTATTTTCTTATTGGTCATTGGGCGCTTATTTTTTCTGTCATTATATTGACATTAGGTGTTTTGTTTCATCTTAATTTTTGCCGAAAAAACGGTATTGATTTTTTGAAAGCTACTCCAAGGAGGAAATATTATGAACTAAGAAAATGGCAGTGGGTGGAATAATTATACATTAGAAAGTAAAATTATTTTCTTCATATACTTTAGAAATGGAAGGAGCGAGGATTATTTTTTTGTAATTATTTTAATGTATGCGGTGAAAATTAACAAAGCGTAGTTGCAACATCTACTAATATTAGGCAATCAGATAAAAAATGGAATCAATATAGTATATTTTTTAAAAAATCATTTCTTTAAAATTCTCTCTTTCCTTATCAATATCCCACTTGAAAAAATGCTGCAGAAATAAAACCCGGGGCTGAGTTCGCCAAGATCCAAATTAATTTCTTGTGCACTATTGAAAAGCTGAGAATGGATTAATTTTGCTGAGACATCAGATAATTTTATTTCCAAGTCATTCATATTTTTATCAAAACGCACGTTAATATATTGAGTGGTAGGATTTGGAAAAATAGCAACTTCTAAATTTATATTTTCATTCACATTCGTAGTAGTTGAAGCTGGTATATAACTAGCTAGATTGAGATAATAAAGATTGTTGCCGGAGCCTGTATTTTCATCTGTTAAGTGAACTTCGTTATTACTTGTAAAACAAATTCCTTCCTTTTGTGTCCAAGAGCCGCTTATATTTACTTGCGTATGCTGTCCACCGAAGAAATCTGTACCGCTAAAATTCTTAAAAATATGAATGTGAGAATTAGACATTAAGATCATAGAATTCCCATCTGGACTTATTGAAGCAGAAGTTGTGCGATCATTTGTATAAAAACTATCAACAAGGTTAGCTACGTGTGGACCAGAGTTTTGAGAAAGAGAATACATCTTTGTGTATCCAACAGCTGAGCCGTCTGCCTTCGTAAATAAATATAAACGGTTGTTAAAGTGAAAAAAAGCTTCTACATCAAAATTCATCCATGCAGAAGGAAAATCTTCTTGATCAGAAAATGTAAAATCAATAATTTCAGCTGTTGCTGAAGTGGTTGAAGAATTTGGGTATGGGATCTTATATATTCTGAGGTCGGTTCTATCGTTATTATTGTTACCGAAATCGCCTATGAATAAATGATCTCTGTTCTGATCATGAGTAATGTCTTCCCAATTCCGATTATTTGCTCCATTGATCGTAATAGTTTGTTGAAGATTTCCAGTTAATGATATTCGATAAAGTTGATTATCACCCCAAGAATCATTATGTGTCCAAAAGGACGAATTTCCATTAAAGTCTAAACCGGAACATTCGGTAAGAACAGAAGGAAGAGATCCTTTGACAGTCGCTGTTACAGCTATTGATTTATTAATAGCCAAGCACAAAGTAATGATTAAGAAAATCCTCATTAGATTTTTAAATTTATTGTTCCTTATAATTTAGTGATTTTTGTATACCTTATCAGATGTCTGATGGTTTCACAAGTTTAAGCGGTTGCAAAGGTAAAATAATTGAAAGATGATTCGTTTCTTACAAATTAGGTTTTCAACATTAAATAAAAAATTCATGAAGATTCCAGAGTTTTCATGGGAAAGATCAAATCAAATAAATCCGTTTAGAAGTCATAAATGTACTTTTTATACTTAAAAATTAGGTGATCTAACATTTAAAAAAATAAAATCAAAACATTAAGTCCCAGTGGAATATTTAAATTATTTGCTCTACTGTAAAGATTCTCTAATTTTGTCTCTTTCCTTTTCTATAGATATGATTATCCGCCTCTTTTTCAATTTCAGAAATAGTCTGCCTTTTATGGTCTCTTAGCCATATATCAATTTCGCTTTTTAGAAATGCTAGCCGTTTTCCGAATTTTTGGTGTGGGATTTTTCGAGCATGCACCCATGAATACACTGTGGCAGCCGCTGGGCGGCCTGGGAGATAACCACAAAGATCTTTAAGCGAAAGCCAGCGTTCTGCTTCTTTGTTTAATTGCAAAGCTCCATTGGCCTGTAATAGCTCTTTAATCAAAATAAGGTCATTTCGCATTGCTGATACCACAGCGGGTAGTTGGTCAAATGTAATTGGCCTATCTTCCATTATTTTTTTTACCAAAAGAAGATGTCAGCACTGGTGCGTACCGATTCAAAATGGTGCAAGTTTATTTATTTTGAGCTTTATCTAATTCTTGCTTCGCAATTGACTGCGCTTTCGGATAGGAGATTAATTCATCGATGACCTTCTGAAGTTTATTCAGATGCAATTTTTTTGATCTATCAAATTGTTGATCTTCTCGGTCGGCTACTGGCGGTTGAATTCTTTCGCTCGGATAAAGGTGATAATTTTTATAAATCTCGAATATTTTCTTTCCACTATTTTTCGAAATCCATCCATTTAACTTTGCTATTCCGTCTGAATTACTTTCGTTAATTCCCTCATGTTCTCCTGCTATTTTGAGATATACATATTTCAAAGCGATTACATGTTGCGGTGTTTTTGCATTTGAAGGTTGTCTAACAGGGTTCTCGTCAATTAATGATTTCAACTCTGCTTCTATAAATATTTTATAAAATCGAATATCCTCAAAATTAACTTCATTTGCAGTTATCAGGACATCATTTAGATAATTCAATAAGATAATTTTTTGTTGACTGCTAAGTTTTTTGTCTTTGCAAAACTCACTTATAGAGATGGGACGAGGAAGTGATTTATTGTTAAAAATAATTTGAAGTAAATCGAAAAGCATTTCGAGAAATTGAAATGGTTCAAATTGCCCATTCAATTCTTTTAAAGAAATTTTATATAGGGTAATGAAAAAATCTTTCAGTTTTTCTTTTGCAATTTCCGGTAGCAAATTCAAAAAAGTAGATTCGCTAATTAATTTATCCATGAAGCCCTCATCGGTTTTCTTCATCGTAGTCAAATCAGCTAATAAATCTTTTTTTAGTATAGTTTTTTCCATGTTGGCTATTTGGACTAATTTCAAATTGACAATATAATTGAACCTGTCTAATTAATTAGACAAGTTTTAAAGCGTGTTTTTTACTGCATCGTCAATGACAGAATTTTCAAAGCTTTTCAAATAAGTTTGAGTAATATCTTCAGTTTTGTGTCCCATCGCTTCAGAAATAATAGCTGTCGGTACGCCACCATATTTTAAAGTAGTGGCAAATGTGTGTCTGACAACGTAGGTTGTAAGCGGTGTGCTGATTCCGGCTTTGGTGCCGATTTCTTTGAATAGTTCATTTATTTCGGTTCTCGTTTTATGTACTCTATTATCAATTTGAACTGGTGTTATGTGTTTATTTCTGTCAAGAATTGGGAAGATATAATTTTCAGAATCTAATCCTGTGATAGGAAACCAATAACTTAAAATTTGAAGCAGTGGTTTTGTTAATGCGAAATGAATTGGCTTTCTGGTTTTTCTTCGAATGTAAAATATCCTTCCTTGTTCTTTATTCTTCCATTTTAATTCAGCTATGTCAACAAAATTAATCCCTTGTCCATAGTATATGAATAAGAAAATTTGTCGGGCCTCATATAGTTTACTTCCAATTTCAAGTTCTAAGCTTTCTATTGTTCTTACTTCGGATTTAGAAATGGCGCGTCTGTTTGTTTTAGTGTTGAATTTTGAAACTATAAATTTTTTAAAAGGGTAGTCCTTTTCATGCGCAATATTTTCTTTAATTGCCATATTGAAAAGTGATCGCATTGTTCGGAAATGAATAGACAATGTATTTTCGCTAACGCTTTTTGATCGCATCCATGTCTCGTATTTTGTAAGGAGGGAGTAATCTAATTCATAAAAATAGTAATCTCGATTGAGTGAAAAAGTTTTAAATGATGCGGCTACAAATCGATAAAGTTTAGAATTTCCGATTTGTCCTCGCATTTTAAATCTATCGCCAACTTCTTTAAAAAATTGCGCAACCGTCTGACTTTTTACAGGGCCCTCTACTAGTTCAACTAATCCAAAAGCACTTATTCTTTTATCATCGTGCAAAGCCTCAATCTGCGCACTCTCATATTTTTGAACTGTTTTGTTGATGATGGATTTTATTTTCAGTTGGTTGGGGTGCTTAGATTTTGGGGTGTTTTTCTTTTCGTCCCATAACTCTAAGGGGCAACTTATGCCAATAGAAACATATTTCCGTTGTCTATTTTTAGTTATCCTTAGCATTAGCGGAAACTCCCCATTTGAAAGGGCTTTCCACTTATAAAGAATAACGGCGAAACTTGCAGATGAGTTTTTCATATTGAATTGTTCTTGTATATTGCACTATATTTGGTTGACACACTGGTTGACACAAATGAATCAAAACATCTATTATGTTACAAGTAATAAAAAGTAAACTTAACTCTAAATATCAACAAGTTAGTCTAACAACTAATGAGATCAATGAATATCAAATAGGGGCAAAACTATGCCTTACAAGCAGAGGGTCACTGGTTCGAACCCAGTAGTTCCCACAGAAATTCGAAGCCCACCCACGGTGGGCTTTGTTTTTATGGCAAATACTTATAAATAAGCGATTTGTCGAGTATTTTAAGTGAATTTATTGCAATTAGTAAACACGATAAAGGTAAACGCCCAAACAACACCATGAAACGAATCCAAGAATGCAGAAAATTATTTAACGTCGAGCAAGATGCAGACCTGGGAACGTTGAAAGTTGTTTACAGGAATTTAATTAAAGAATGGCATCCTGATAAATTTCAGGAGGGTGACGAATTGAAAGAGGTCGCTGCCGTTACAAGTAAAAATATTATTGAAGCGTATCATTTTCTAGTGAGCATTTCACCGGAAACGCATTCTGCAAATTCAGAAGCGTATGAACTAACAACAAGCTCGTCCGGCATTGATGATTTTACTTACAAAGGCCAAACTTTAAAAGTTACTTTTCAGGATGGTAGTGTTTATGAATATTTTGGTGTTCCGAAAAACATTTATGGTAAACTGATCAACACTCCTTCACAGGCAAGATTTGCAAGACGACATATTTTTTATTCGTATTTGCATAGGAATGTTACGAGGAGTTCGGTTTTGGTTTAGGTTTTTTCCCGCGGAATATGCTGGAAATAATAGGTCAGTATCAAAAGTTGGGGAGAGATTTAATTTACGAGTGTGTTCAAAGGTTTG
>CAYHCU010000011.1:0-29170 GCA_964355035.1 uncultured Flavobacteriales bacterium
AATTTGGCAACGCTTGTTCAAAGTTTTTATCTTCGTAATATGCAATCCCTAATCTCATACGCAAATAATAGAAGTCAATTTTTCGATGCAATGCTTCTTTTCCTGTTTTTTTTAATTCTGAATATTGATGATTGTTGAATTGAAAATACGTTGTGCTGTCAACTCCTTTAAAAGTTAACTCTTGTCCGGATGAGACTGATGAGATGAAGATAAAAATTATTGTCAGAAAACGCATGTATATTTTTCCGTTTTTCCCTTTTGGTGAATACTAAAGTGCTGTATTTTGTTTTCTCTTAATGTCATTTCAAACTCAATTTTTCGAAATGATTTCCGGACGAATTTTGCTTCTACGGAAGAACTGATTTTAATTATCTGTGGACTGTTTTCATTATCCGTAAAAGTGAATTTAGATGTGTATTGCGCTTTTGTGAACACATAAAATGGCGCGACAAAATCTTGTATTATTTGTATTAATTTATTGTTGAAATGAATTAATGGAACATTGTCATTCACTTCTATTTGCGAATAATATCCCAGTAGCTGCCTGTATGCACTAAGATAAAAATAGAATAGCAAAGAATTTTTATTCCCTTCAAAATCGGTGAAATAAAACATTGTGCCATCATTGATAAAATAAGCAAATGATTTTGTAAGAGGACAATACAAATAACTGCGATTCCAGGCATCTGTATAAACCTCCCATGTTGTTATTTGGTTGTTTTTTTCATTCCTGAATGAAATTGTTTTCCCGGGTAGGATAGAAAAACTTTCTTTCAGCAAAGATGCAATTTGAATATTGCTAATGAAGGTTCCTTCACTTGGGACAGAAGAAATTTTAAGATTATATGAGTTTTCATTTCTTTCAATGAAATAGGAAATAGGATAGGATAATGTTTTTGCACCGACTTTCGGTATACTTTGTAATTGAAAATGAATATGCGGTTCCGGTGAGCGACCTGAATTTCCACAGACAGCAATAATGGTTCCCTTGGTGATGTAATCGCCTATGAAAACTTTAAATGAATCTTTCTTGATATGACTTATTTGTGAAAACAAACCATTCAGATGGTTGATCACAATTGTATTTCCCCAATTTTTTTCTGTGTCGACTACTGAAATATTGTTGTCTTCAACTGTATTTATTATGTCATAAATATATCCATCTAGTGGTGCCAAAATGGGTTTATTGAAACAGTAAAAATCTTCTTTTGCTATGCCCGGCTCTCTATATGTTTTTAGTTGCGAATCTAAAATTACAAAATCCAAGGCATTACCCCAATCTCCAAGATGAGTTATTTTTCCTTCATATCCCTGACTTACCATCCATTCTCCCCAAAATGGTAAGGCTACTTTTGAAAGATGGGCGTTTTTAAAACGCTGAATAGAATTAAGATATTTATAAATTGTTTTTTCTGCTGAAAAATATTGAATCGTTACTATATGTAAAAAGTTTTGCAGCCAACGTTGATTTAAAGAAAACAAGAAGGCTGTACACAAAACGCTAAATGATATTGTATATGCTTTGAGGTGTAAAACAGCTAATACTTTTCCAAGGAATATTAAAACAAGAAGAAGTACAGGTGTAAGTATTATTACAGCAAGATAGCTGTATTTGTTAGGTATCAGATAAAAACATCCTATCCCAATCGCCAGAAAAATAAAATTGGATCCAAGTAAATGGTAATTTAAATCGTTGACGTCTGCTCCAAAAAGGGAGTAGAAAAAACATGCTGAAGCAAATCCAATAACGCTTAACGAGAAAGCAATTCGTGACGAATATAATAACCCGGAAGCAATCAGTATACCACCTAATAAACTGTTCTGAAAAAACGTTCCTGCCAGCGTTTTGAAATATATCACTAAATAGAAATTCAGTTTTAGTGTATCTGCTAAATGTGCGAATTGATAGATAATGGAAGACTGTTGTCTTGCTATCTCGTTGATCGTGTAAATATGATTTTCGTCTAGTTGCAAATTTGTAAATCCACTCGATGCCAGAGATACAATCCAATAGGTTACTAAAAACGGAAACGAAAGGAAAGGTAAACTACTTCTCGAAAAGAGCCCATTAAGCCAAGCTGTAATCATCAGCAACATAAGCATTGCTGTAACGAATAAAAAAACAAAGGTGATGTTTAAATCGAATTCGGATCCTAATGCTAATCCTAAAAATAGCGCATTAAAGCCATAGATTCCTTTTCTTATCTCTTCACGGTTGAAACCTGCTATGTATGCAAATAAATTTGTAAGCACCACTGCACTTAATCCTGCTAAGCCAACAAAGGGAGAAAAAAATGTGACTATTAAAATAGCAGATGCCAGCACATAGTCAAGTGAAAAAATGATCATGCTGTAACTGTGCAAAGTACTCTGCAGCCAGTAAATAGCATGACCATTTTTTATTCTGAATTTTGGTGTTGTATTTTGAAGTTCAGCCAAGTCTATAATTTTATTTTCGCAAGGTGATTTGGCATTCTTTCTTGAGTCATCATGGTCTCAAGGGATTCGTTTTCGCGGATAATGTGCGTTTTCCCTTCCAAATCGATTAATACAACTTTTGGTCGCATTTGAATAAATTGCATCCATTGCGTCATATTATATGCTCCTACCTTATGCACGACTACCTGATCGCCTCGCTTGAGCAAAGGAAGGTTAATAGTTTCACGAATGCAATCAATGTTCATACAAAGTGGCCCGTATAGAACTGTGTCTTCTGTATGATGAGAAAATTCTTGCGCAGGTGAAACCTTGTGGTCGTACCAAAATGCTGTAAATAAAATATTTACTCCAAAATCCATGATTGTTGCTCTTCTGCCATCACTTAGTCGTTTTGTAGCAATCACGCTTCCAAGTAACCATGCTGCATCATCTACCAGTACCCGGCCACTTTCCAGCATTATTGTTGGCAATTCTTCTTGCTTAAAACCATAGTTTAAAATCGTAGAGGTAATTGCTTCTGCGTAATCATCAATCGATGGAATAATATCAGCACCCTGTAGATAAGAACCTTTCAATGTATTTGCCGAGGCAAAACCACCACCCAAATCAAGATATTGAAGTTGTTTGTCCCACTTTTGTTTGATATTGCCTGCAAGGTCGCACAACTTCCATGCAGCTGTTGCATAAGCATTGGCAGATAACATGTAGGTGCCAATGTGGCAATGCAAGCCAACCATTTCCATTTCAGGATGCGACATGATTTTATTAATTGCATTCCAAGCCTGACCTGTTTCGTAATTAAATCCAAAACGGTCCCACATCGGATAAACACCTGTATCCATATTTACGCGGATTGCAACACGTGCTTTTGACTTATGTGTTGAAAGCAATTCAGCAAGCATATACAATTCATCAAAATGATCGATATGGATTAGAGAGTTGTTCTTTATTGCAATTAGTAAATCAGCTTCTGACTTATCGGGACCGTTAAATATTATTTTATCGCCCGGTACACCATTGCCTAATGCCTTTTGATATTCGAACATTGATACTACTTCTGCCCAAGAACCTTCCTGGTGAAAAATGTTGCAAACTGCATTGTTGTAGTTGGTTTTGTAACTCCATGCAAACTGCACTTTTGGATACCGGGTTTTGAATGACCGAACAGCATCTTTGTAGTTCTTGCGAATTTGTTTTTCGGAAATCACAAATACCGGTGAACCATAATCTGCAATCAACCTTTTTACAGGTACACCTTCAATGTGAGTAACCGGGGAATATTCTGTCCTGGTACCAAATTTATTCATCGTGCCAACATTCAATTTTTGAATGAAGGGTCTTTCATATGCTAGTTTAGTCATTTCTTGTTTTTTATTTTTATAATTCTCCGAGGGTAGATATCTTTTCGAATTCTGATAAATTTACTATTTGGTCAAATGAATAGCGGACAAACATTTTACGGGAATCATATTTTGTAAAAGGTTTTACATCTTCACCCAAAGCCATTCGAACAAGTGCTTCAGGATGATTTTGGCCGCAGCCTACTGCTAAATATACCCATGCCGGAAAGCGTGGATTCATTTCAAGCAAATAATACTCCCCTTCATTAGTTTTAATAAATTCCAGTTCGCAACCTCCGCGCCATTTTGAATTGCCGATAACACGATTGGTTATCTTCAATAAATTTTCATCTTCCAGTGTTATTCCTGCCCAGGCTTTTCCTTTATCTGTTATATAGAGTTTTCGCATTGGAACCGCTCCGATGCAATTTCCCTTACCATCTCCAATTGCTGTAACGTTAACTTCATTTCCCGAAACAAATTGTTGAATGATAATAGGCAATCCCCATTTTGCACTGATTTTATGAAAATAATTTGTTGCTTGCTCAGGTGTTGCAGCAATGGAAGCATCGTAAAATTTTCCCTTTACTACTAAGGGATAAGTGAAATCTTTTTGCAATGAATTTATTTCAAAAGCAGTAAAGATCATTTTGCTTTTTGGAACTTTTACTTCATTGATAACTCCAAATTCGTGTAGAACAGATTTATGTCGCGATTCAAATTGTTCTAGGGATGGAAGAAAAGTTGCAATGTTCATTTCTTGCTTTAACTGATCTCCAAGTTTGATGAAATTTTGAAGCTCTGCATCGAAATTTGGAATGAGGACGTCTATCTTTTCTTTTGCATGAATGTAAGAAAGACGCTCCATTAAACTTGCAATTCCGGAAGAGGGAAGAGGTATCGAATAACTCTTGTCAACCAGATCATGCATGTATAAGCCGGGTTCAAGTGTTTCGTAACTTAAGCCTATAATGCGCACATTGTACAACTGACTTTCTTTTAGTGCACGAATTACCGGTATGCCCGGGCCGGGACTGTCAATATTGTTTAAGCCGGTTACAGCGACAGTTATTTTTTTTCTACTCATCTTCCTTCAGCATTTGATAACTGCGTAACATCATCAGAAAATCTACAAGATCTTTGTCAAGTGATTGTTCATCTATTGAAAATTTATTGCTTATGCTTTTGAGGATATCTTCTTTCTTTTTATCCTCTTTCAACAACTTAATGATTTCTAGTCCTACATTATTGGTGGAAAAGGAATCTCCGGTCGAAGGATTAAAAATGAATCCTGAGTCGCTTATAGCGATATTTGTGTTTAACTGCATAATTATGGGTTAAATGGGGATTTATGTCTAAGACTGCAAATATGTCAAACAGTTTAAAATTGAAATAAGAGTATCGGCGGAAAACCTAAGTTTCTCGGAGTTTAAAAGAAGTTTTCTGATGTGTAGGCTTTAAAAAACGCTTCTTCGTAGTTTGTTCCGATAGGAATCTGAGTAATTCCCAATTCAATGGACTTTCCTCTTACTGACTCAATTCGCCGTAACGGTACAATATAAGAGCGATGTACCCGAACAAACTCTTTGGCAGGCAATTTTTCCATTACTCTTTTCATTGTCATTAATGTAAGAATTGGTTTTTTTCCTGTGCAATGGATTTTAAGATAGTCATCTAAGGTTTCAATGTATAGAATTTCTTCAAAAGGGATTTTTATTAAACTGTATTCAGAACGAACATAGAGATGCTGAAAGTTTTTTATTGCGGATTGATGGAGATATTCGAAATAGTCATTTGCTTTCTCAACAGACTGAAGAAAGCGATTGAATTCAAAAGGTTTTAATAAATAATCAACAGCTCTCAGATTAAACCCTTCAACAGCATATTCACTGTGAGCAGTGGTAAAAATTACCATTGTATTTTGTGAAAGTGTTTTGTAAAAATCGATTCCTGAAATATCCGGCATCTGAATATCGAGAAAAAGTAAATCAACAGGAAATTTGCGTAAATATTTTGCAGCTTCCGAGGGTTGTGTAAATGTTCGTTGTAATTCTATAAAATTAACACGAGAACAAAATTCCTGCAAAAGATCCAATGCAAGGGGTTCGTCGTCAAGAGCGATGCAGCGAATCATTTCAGAATAATTTTTAAATCAACACTGAATGTTTCAGGTAAATCGTTTAATTCTAATACATGAAGACGCGGATACAATAATTGCAATCGCTGTTTTGAATTATCTACACCGAGTCCTGAATCGTATCCCGGACTTCTTTTACTCTTGACTTTTTTATTCTCCGTATAAAAGTGTAGCTCATTCCTTTTTGTTGAAATGAATATTTTAATATAGCATGGCTCTTCTGTATTTACACCATGTTTGAAGGCATTTTCGATAAAGGGTATCAGTAGTAATGGTGCAATTCGCAGCCCTGAAGGATCACCAACTATTTCCGTTTCTGTTTTTACGTTGGAAGTCAATCGAAGCTTTTGTAGTTCAATATAACTGTTGATGTATTTAAGTTCATTTTCAAGCGATACAAAATCGTGATTGGCTTCTGTAATGACATAGCGCATCATATTTGATAATTTTACTATTGCATCTGATGTATGCTCCGACTTCTTTACCGACAAACTGTAAATGCTGTTTAGTGTATTGAAAAGAAAATGAGGGTTGATTTGCGCTTTCAGATACGATATTTCTGCTTTATGTATTTCTTCTTCTGATTTTTTCCATCGCTTAAAGATGTAAATACAAGAGGAAAGTACAATTACCAATAGAAATCTATAAATCGTGCCTTCAATGAAAATGGAATTTGTAGTTGAATCAATTGGAAGTAATTTATCAAATAAAATTTTAGATAGATAAGAAATGACGAAAACAGCGGTTAGGGATATTGCTATTAAAAGCGAATACAGTACATATTTTCTTTGCAAAAAAAATTGAGGAAACAAGAAGTTGTAATTGAAATAGAAAATTCCAATCAGTACCAATCCTGAATGTAGAAACATCATTGATTGTTCACTGTAAATATTTTGAACTGCGACATCAGCCGTTTCATTAGTTTGGAAAACAAAAGGTGCAATCAGAAAGATAAGCCATCCGATAATTGGTAGAAGTACCTTCATTGTTTGTTTATTGAACTTTGAGCTGGTTTTCAAAAATACATTTTTTGTGGCGAAGAAGGTATATTCAATATAGAATATCGACTAAGTTGTTGGTAGCTAAATGATTGCTTTGTAAAATTTAAAATAAATTTAGTTTTATTTGTGGAATTTGATTTTGATTTTTGATGTCTTAAATTATTTGTAAAATTAATGGTAATTTGGGCGAAAGTTTTTAGGTAAATAATAGGATATGTTAAAGAAAATAAAGTCAATTTATAGATTTGTATCACCAAAATTTCAAAGTGTACATTTGGAATATAAGGTGAAAGTTGAACCACGGTATGGACATGGAAAACCTGCACATGGTTTGCTTTATGAACTAATTAATCGAAACAGAGATGTTTATACTGCAATTTTAAATTCATTTTTAAAGTACGCAGAAAAAATTCAAATAATTAAAAATTTCAAAGAGGAAACTGATGAAAATTGTCCAACATGGAATAATGATTACTTGCCGGGGTTAGATATTGTTGGTATTTATGGTATGATTGCAGAATATAAACCGAAAAAATATATTGAAGTTGGTTCAGGGAACTCAACCAAGGTTGCAAAAAAATCAATTGAAGAAAATAAATTGAGCACGGAAATAACATCAATTGATCCTTTTCCAAGAGCGAATATTGACCATCTGGCAAATAGGGTAATTAGGCAGCCATTTGAAAATTTGTCAGATAATAAGTTTATCGTTGAGTCTTTGCATGAAAACGATATTCTGTTTATTGATAATTCACATAGGGTTTTCCCTAACTCTGATGCATTAATCGTTTTTTTAGAAATATTGCCACTGCTTCGAAAAGGTGTAATTGTTCATATTCACGATATTTATTTGCCGTATGATTATCCGCAATTTATGTGCGATAGATTTTATAACGAACAATATATGCTTGCGGCATTTTTAATTGCTAATCCGGAAAAATATAAAACTATTTTACCAAATTATTTTATAAGTGAGGATCCTGAATTAAGTAAAATTATTTCACCTATTTGGAATCATCCTAATTTATCGGATGTTGAAAAACATGGAGGTTCATTTTGGTTTCAGATAAATTAATCTAGTAAGATAACCCGTACTATGAATTCTTTCTCATTATCCAATATAACTTTAAGTAGATAAATACCTTTTGGAAGATCACCTATATATATTGTTTTTGAATTTGAATAGGTCGACGTAGCTTGCATATTCATCTTGAGTCCGACAATATTGTAGAGGGAAATAGAGTTGATTTTTTCTAAACTTTCTGTTTGAATTGTTAACTGCGTCGTTGCCGGATTTGGATAAACAGAAAAATTATTTGATTCGGAAATTTCATTTACTCCTATCGGCGATAATGTTTCGATAAAGATATTTGTATTGTAAACGAGATTTCCTGTGATTGTTGAATCGTATCTAAGATAAATTAAAATAGCGTCTTTGTTGGCGACACCATAACTTGTAGTGTATCCAACAAAGGCAATACCTCCTTCGACTGTTCGCACGCCGCTGTAACCTTCTTCATCGTTTGCACCTCCAAAGCTGTGAGAGTCTTGGTATGATCCGCCGCCATCTAAAATAAAAGTAAACATACTCTTATTTCCAAAACCGCTTGGATCTTTTTCGCCAACAATTACCAGAGCATTATTTCGAATAGAAATTACTTTGTTCGCATAATCATTTTCAGGAGATATACTGCTCAATAGCCACATAGAAACTCCATTTGTGTCAATTTTTTCCACCCAAATATCATTCTTTGTGGAGTCAAACACTGCAGTTGAACCGTAAATAATAATATTTCCACCTGGTTCAAATACGCTTCCTTTCAATTCATCTCGACCTAGATTATCATGACGTTGTTCCCAATATTCATTTCCGGAAAAGTCTAATTTTACCAAGTACCCATCTTTTCCTGCTAAGTCTGTGCTGTCTACATAACCTGATAAATAGATCGCAGTCGGACCAATGTTGATGTTTTTAAAGGCATCGTTACCTGTACTACCAAAATGTTTGGTCCAAAGTGTATCGCCAACATTATTCAAATGCAGCACCCAAGCATCACTGCCACCGCTACTAAAGGAATAACTTTCTCCCGCAAGTAGTATAGATTCATCGGGTAATACAGCAACAGAGTTTAAAAAATCCCAATCACTTCCACCATAATACTTTTCCCACAAAATAGTTCCTGTAATATCTAAACACACTAGATAACCATCATAACCACCGTTTCCACCGGAGCTGCTTGTACCGGCTATGTAGTATTTCCCTGATTGATCTGCACTGATTGAATAAGCCAGATCAGCTGCTACACCACCAATTGCTTTCGACCATACATGTGTACCATTCTTGGTAGTCTTTACAACATAGATTGCATTGCTTCCCTGTCCATAGCCATTCGTAATTCCTGCCATCATAAAACCGCTGTCCGGCGTTTGTACAATATCTCTGAACTCCTCAAAGTTAACCCCTCCATAAGTGCGAATGAATGCTGTATCCGCCGTCAAACACATCGATGCAGAACTAATATTTGTACTCACAAAAAATAGTATGATAATGCTAAAGAGAAATTGTGTTAAATTTTTTGTCGCCATTTTTGCCGGAGAATGAGTCAACAAGGTAGGGATTATTTTAAAGGGACAAGGGACAATTGACAATGGATAATGGAGAATGGAGAATGGAGAATGGAGAATGGATAATGGAAAATGGAAAATGGAAAATGAAGAATGGAAAATGAAGAATGGAGAATGAAGAATGGAGAATGAAGAATGGACGGAACGCTTATTAGGTTGCTTTTTTTGACTTTTGACCTCTAACTTTTGACCTCTACCTTTTGACCTTTAACCTACCATCAACCTATTCATACCTCAACGCCTCAATCGGATCCAACTTCGCTGCTTTGGCGGCCGGATAAAACCCTGAAATAATTCCAACAATAAAACAAATGAAAAGTCCAAGTAAAATCCAATTCCAAGGAATAATAAATCCGGAATCAAGAATTATACTCATAATATTTCCCACTAAAATGCCTAGAAAAATTCCAATTAGTCCACCAATTTGACAAATCATAATAGCTTCAAATAAAAACTGACGACGGATAATTGTAGGAGTTGCTCCCAGAGCTTTTCTGATGCCGATTTCTCTGGTTCGTTCGGTGACGGAAACTAGCATGATGTTCATTAATCCGATTGCAGCGCCTAACAATGTAATGAAAGCTATTACGTAGGCTATCATTCGCAAGAAACCAATTTGTGAAATAAATAATTGTGCAATACTATCGCTTTTTGTAATCTCGAAGTTTTCTTCTTCTCCAATATGAACCCCACGAATCGTTCTTAACAAGCCTGTAGCTTCTCCAATTGCAGGATCCATCAAGGTTACATCGTTGACGCTGACATTGATTGAAAACGACATGTCGCTGCGGTGATAATTTTGTTTCACATTATACAACGGAATTAAACATATTTTATCGCCGCCAAAGCCAATAGCTGAACCTTTTTCTTTGAGAGTTCCGATTACGCGATATTTATTGCTACCTAAAGCAACAATTTTATCTATCGGATCCGAACTCATAAAAAGTTTGTCTGTGATGTCTTTTCCTAAAATTACTACATTATCTCCACCCTGAATTTCATGCACAGAAAAATTACGGCCACGGTCTATGTTGTAACCGGCTGTTGTAACATAGTTTTCATTGCCACCTAAAATACTGATATTGGGATTCGTTTTCTTGTCGTTCCACTTAATGGTTGAAGCATGGGAAGCAAATGTGCTGATACTTACTGTCGCCGGAAATTTGTAATCATCAGCAAATCGTGTTGCCTGATCATAGTCAATCGGCTTAAACCGCTTAGCCCGTCTTCCTTTATTCCCAATACGAATATTCATTCCCCTATTCTGTATGGTGAACGAATTCGATCCCATACTCTGAAAATTCTCGCTGATAGAGCCATTGATAGCGTCAATAGCTGTTAATATGCCAACAAGCGCCATGATGCCTATACCAATGATAAGCGCAGTAAGAATGGTCCGCAAAAGCTGACTCCTTACACTTTGAAAAGCGACCTTTAAATTTTCTGAGTATTCCATGAATTTCCGATGTGAAAGTAGGAAATGCATGCAATTTCCAGCTAAAATTGCCGTTAAACAATGTTAAATGAAAGAAAATTGCTTAAATTAGTTGCTTATCTGCTTAAAATCAATGTACTATTGCATTTATTGTTTAATTTTGCAGTTCAATAATCTAAGAATCAAACAATCCTAAAAATAAAAAGAAGAAATGAAAAAAGTAATCGCCATCGTAGCTTTTGTAGCTTTCCTTGCAGGAAACTCTTTCGCTCAGGACACAAAAGTTGCTGCTGACAAAAAAACTCCTGCAACTGAAAAATCATCATGCTGTGCAAAACCTAATGCTTCTTGTTGCAAAAACAACAAAGAAGCTGCTAAAAGTTGTACAACTGAACAAAAAGCTGCTTGTGAAAAAGCAAGCAAATCTTGCTCTCATGATGCTGTAAAATCTGAAAAAGTTTCAAAATAATTTTTATCGGTTTTTAAAAAAAGCGGTTGATTACAATGTAGTCAGCCGCTTTTTTTTATGATCTGTAAAAAAGTAGTTGTGGATTCATTTTCTTGATCAACTCCAACTTTTTGGCACGGGTTAAAGCTTTAATTTCTTTTTCTTTCTGAAAGAATCTTGTAGGTTTTCTTTCTCACCTCCCAGCGAATCAACACAATTGTCATCCTGTGAAGGACCTTTTAGGTCTCTTGGTACGACCGGTTGTTCGTGATAGTTTTGCTATAGATTATTAATAAATTGAAACTACAGTTAAATTAAATGTAAATCCAAAGATTACTTGGCGAACCGCTGTACTAAGAGACCTAAAAGTTCCTTCACAGGATGACAGATGCATCTTTTCAGAAGGGTAGAGGGGAAAGTAAACCGCTACAAGATGCTTGCAGCATATTCCTCTTTCAAGCAAATTGTAGTTTTTAATTTTACTTGTTAAATGAAATAATCTGATTTTTCTACTTATAAAATTTCCTTCAACTCATCCAAAGAAACTATTTCAAATTTCAACTTTTCTGAGTGTGGTACATTATCCGGATTAAAATAAACTGCATCCCATCCGGCAGCTTGCGCGCCCAAAACATCGACTTCTAATCCATCGCCAATCATTATGCATTCATCGGCAACTGCTCCTGCTTTTTTTGCGGAGTATTCAAAAATTCGGATATCCGGTTTTTTGAATCCGGTTTGTTCGCTGATGATGACCTTATCAAAATACTTTTTTAAATCCGAAGCCTCCAATTTTATGTGTTGCACTTCTTCAAAACCATTGGTGATAATGTGTAATTGATATTTCGCTTTTAGATAGGCAAGCACCTCATGTGAATGCGGAAATAAGTGTTTTTTTGAAGGACTGATTTTGATATATGCTTCAGATAAACCACTCGGCGCTGTCTCCGGATCCAAACCAAGATCCCAGAAGGTAAAAGTGAAACGCTTATTGCGGAGTGTCGCTTTATCAATTTTTCCCAAACGATATTCATCCCACATCATTGCATTTCTTTCTTTGTAGGCAGAATGAAAGATGTCAAATGTTTTTACACCTAACGACGAAAGATTGTAAGTGTTATAAATTTCGAGCAAAGTCTCTGTTGAATTTTTATCGAAATCCCAGAGTGTGTGATCCAAATCAAAGAAGATGTGTTTGTAGTTTTTCAAAGTTTTTGGTAATTATTTTAAGTAGTCTCTTAAGGAAGTATTTCATGAAGCGTTCTGACATGTGTCAATTGAAAAAATGTAGTGATCAAAAGTGACCAGCATGTTATCGAGACAAACATATAAAAAACAATTTTCTTTTTATTTTTCTCTAAACGGCTCATGAAAAATGTTCCGAGTGGAATTGAGAACAATACTGGTGTTAATGCAGCCAATCCCATTAATCCATACTGGCGCCAGATTCGCACAATTTTACGGGTGCGCGAAGTAAATATCTTTTTTTGTGGAACCATGCTCTCAACATAATTATAATGTATTTCTAAAAGTTCCGGAGTATCGGCTACCGGTGGAGAGAACATTTGATTTCTTCTGCGCTTTCTTTTGAAAATAAGTTCACGAGCCTTTTCCCAAACGGTAATTAACCAATCGGAAATGTGCATAAAAATGACCACGCCCATCATTCCTCCCATAATCGCATAAATATTTGTTTCCAGCCAGGTGAAATCGTATTTCTCATTCAAATAGGCAAAGGATGGACCGAAAGCGAATTTTACACTGCTGATTAAAATTAAAGTCAATATCTTCAGAAAGCCTTCCATCGTATGTGATGTTCTCTTTAACGAAAGAGAAAAATAGTTATCGTATGAAAATATAAATAATTATAATTTGGTTCCAAAAGCTAGATCTCCGGCATCACCAAGTCCGGGTACGATATAGGATTGTGCAGTCAACTCTTCATCGATCGCTGCTGCCCATATGGTTACATTCTCCGGCATGTTTCGCTTTACGTATTCAATGCCTTGTACGCTTGCCAATGCGCAAACAATATGTGTGTGTTTTGGCGCGCCTTTGTCCAACAATGCTTTGTAAGTCATCACCATTGATGAGCCTGTTGCTAACATCGGATCACATAGTATTAATATTCGATCCTCCAGCGACGGACTTCCTACATATTCAAGTTTAATATCGAAAGTGCCGTCTTTATGGTGCTTTCTGTAAGCGCTGATAAAGGCATTGTCAGCCTGATCAAAATAATTCAGCAAACCATAGTGAAGAGGTAATCCTGCACGTAAAATGGTTCCAATGATGGGCTGTTCTGACATCACGGGTACATTTGCAATCCCTAATGGAGTAGTCACATCCTTTAACACAAATGGCATCGTCTTTGAAATTTCATAAGCGAAAATTTCACCGATACGCTCCAGGTTTTTTCTAAAACGCATTCTATCGCTTTGAATAGTGACATCTCTTAACTCAGCAACAAATTGATTGATGATGGAGCTTTTTAAACTTAGATTCTGGACCATAATGTGGATATATTATTTAAACCAACGAAAGGGTATTGGCAAGTTGTTTTTTCTAATTTGTAAATATACAATTTCTTGCGAACCGTAACTGCGATAAAATCTGGAAAGTTGATCATCCATTGAACCTTCAAAATCAAGCAGTTTATTCTCTTGTTGATGCTTTTCAATGAATTGGTCTATGATTAAACTCATGGACCCGGAAGCTCGAGCTTCAGATCCTGTTGCAGAAAAAAGGAATATAAAGGAAGAGTAGGAAATAAGAAAAACTGCACCGGCTGTAACTTCACCGCTTTTACTTTTAGAAATGAGAATTTCAATTAAATTTCTTTTCAGTCCTTCTTCAACTATTTTTTCGAGCAACAAATACTCTTGATCACCTAATTGATCAATTTCTTTGCCTCGTTCTGCTCTGAATAGTTTAATAACTGATTTTATATCGGAAGATGATTCTAATTTTTGAGTAACCTGTTTCGATTTTTTTAGATTGCGTTTTAAGTTTTCCGAATAATTTTCACGCAATTTTTCAATTGGTGAATTGAGCGTTAAATGATGTGTTCTTCTCGGGTAAACTTTATACTTATCGAAATCGGCAACTTCATTTGAACTGTTGAGATTGATCTCTGTCAATTTGAATTTTGCAGGAATGGACGCCAGAAATTCTTTTATTTTTTCTGTTGATATTTTTGTTTCTCTTGAAAAGATCCCTCCTTGTTGCGTAAAAAACGGTTGAAATAAATAATTAAATCCCCACTTTTTACGTGCACATAAAGGAAAAATATTTTGATAGTCGTCTTCAACCAAGGCCTCCCAGCCGGGAGAAACAATGTCAAGATACCATGAAGCTGCATAGACAATTCCATACGGTGACGATTGCAAACAATTGTCCCATTTGACTTTGTCGATTTCAGTATGACGAAGATATTTGATCAATTTTTTTGTGCGGCTTTTACAATGTCTTCATATACGTCTTTCCAGCCTTCCCAAGGTTTAATGTCTGAGATGGATTCATTATGCCAGAGCGACATAAATGTTCCGTTTACAGCTTTCACTTCTTTTATAAGCGGACCTACATAACTCATTACTTCAGCAGGTTGTACTTTCATGTAGAAACGAAGCGTGGCATCCATTACGGCGAATGGATGTATTCTTAAGCGTGTCTGAACTTCTCGTTCTAAATCATAATAATAAAACGAAGAACAAATTCCTGCACGAAAGCCGATCTCGCCCGAATATCCCATGGTATAATCGTCAGTGATGTCGCATTCGATTAAGTCGTGATAAGTCTTTGGAAATGTCATTTTGAGAAAATGTTGCCGGCTCTTTGTAATCTCTCTTCTGATGATTTTCCCTAAACGTTTTTGTTCTAATTTTAATTTCAATCCATCCAGATTTGAGGCATAGGAAGGATGAATTCCTACATCACAATAATCTGCTATTGATTTTATTAAAATCTGAAAATTTCTGCGGCTGCAAGAAACGTTCTTGTCATTTTCACCATAATCACCCACTAAAAAAAAGTAAATGGAGCGAATCTTATATTTGTTTTGTAGTTCGAAAAGATGATTGTAGGTATAGTAAGGATCAGGTTTTTTATTCGCCAAAACGGTGAGTCTTTCAAGGATAGATTTAAAATCCAATCTGCTCAATGATCGTAGCAGCGCTCCGCCTGTCCTTAATAAACCTTTCTCCTTAAATGCCCAAGCATTGTCAACGTCAATCGTTGAGACGTATTCATATTTCTGTTCTTTGAAGCTTAAAGCAGGAAAAGCTTCAACTAAAATTTCACGAATCTTTTTTGCATAAATATTAACAATAGGCTTATGTAAAAAACCTTTCTGAAAAGCCAGACTTTGTGCAGCATCGAAGCGATTGTGTTTATCTTTTATGAAAGGCAAATGCTCTTCATATCTGCTTACCATATAAAACGAAGCGGCAAAAGGATCGAATGGCAACACATATTTCGGATGCGTTGCATAAAATGCTTTCGTATCACTCCAATCCAAGACAGAAATATCCTGCTGTCTGATCTTCTTTTCGAAAAGCAGTTGCGTAGAAAAGAAAAACAGTTCATCTCCGAATTGCTTTTCACTGTAATTGAATTTTGGCCCGGTGTGAAAGGTAAATTTATCAACCTCATGCGTAAGTTCGTATTCAATTCCAACCAAATCAGTCAGAATTAAATCAAAAATATACCTCAGCCGAGGTGTGACAGATGTTGTATAAACTAAGACCAACGCTATTTTACAATTTCAGCGAAGATAGGGAATTGTTTTTGGGTTTGGAAGAGGGGGAGGTTATGGTTTTTTACAGAGATTTTTCCTGAATCAAATTATCCCCTCATCCGCAAAACTATAAAACCCATTCTGTGTAACGATCACATGATCTAAAACGGAAATCTCTAAAACTTTTCCGGCTTCAACGATGTTTTTTGTAAGCTGAATGTCTGCTGTACTTGGTTGCGTATTTCCTGAGGGATGATTATGGCATAAAATAATTGATAGCGCTTTCTGATCGAGTGCAGCTTTGAAAATCATCCTCGGATCGGCAACGGTCCCACTCATTCCACCGGTACTAATCTGTTGCTTGCTGATGATTCTGTTCGCCCGATTGAGAAACAATACCCAAAATTCTTCATGTAACAAATCTCCTAGCAGCGACTGAAAAATATCTACTGCATCTTTACTTCCTGTAATTTGATTTGGTTTTGTATCTTTTAGTTCTTTCCTACGCTTCCCCAATTCCAGTGCTGCCAGAATAGTAATCGCTTTCGCTTTTCCTATTCCTTTGATGCGCGTGAGTTCCTGCACATTCATGCGACTGATCTTGTTCAGATTGTTTTCGTTTTGCTGAAGTATTTTTCGCGCCAGCTCTACCGCTGTCTCGCCTTGATTGCCTGTCCCAATTAAGATGGCCATTAATTCTGCATCGGATAATGTATGCCTGCCTTTAAGCATTAATTTTTCTCGCGGACGATCTTCTTCTGACCACGATTTAATACTGAGATGATTTTCCATGTTGCAAGAAAAGAAGTTGTTTCGACTCTTGCATTCTATATAAGAGGGGAAATGACGATTCCTGTTTTTTTTTCACTACAGCATAGGAATTAGTGAACGGTAAATTCCGAAGGAATCTCGTTGCCTTACCATTCTATTCCCCCTTAAAAGTAAGCGTATGTGTCATCTCGAAGAGTATCTCGTCGTTTTCTAGGCACAACAGCTAAAGGCTTGCGACTCTTCTTTCAGCCTTGATATTTAAACATAATTGCCAATTGAAATTTTTTAAAATGACATTTTTAAAAGTGAGGAGCGACCTTGTTCTCTGTGAAATGAATCTCTATTCCAAAAATATACCCACAAAAAAAGGGACCCGAAAGAGTCCCTTTTTCTTATTTATGAAAACCGATTATTTCAAATGCGTTAGATGAACAGCTAACTCACTCTTTAAGTTAGATGCTTTGTTCTTATGAATAACACTTTTCTTTGCAAGACGGTCAAGCATAGAAGATAATTTCGGAAGTTGTGCTGTCGCATCAGTTTTGCTTTCTACCGCACGGAAATTTTTAATTGCATTTCGAAGAGTTTTTGCCTGATAACGGTTAGTTTCTTTCTTTGCTTCGTTGCTGCGGATTCGCTTTTTTGATGATTTATGATTTGCCATTGTAAATTTGGTTGCTTTAAAATTTTGTCAGCTATCCCCGGATAACCGACCCATAATTTATTTTTACGGGATGCAAATATACGGATTCGGATTAATAAAGCAAGGACTTGAACGATGTTTTTATAAGAATCGCAGAATATATAAAAGTATGATAATCAGACTAATATATAGTTTGCAATAGATATTAAATAGTGGCAAGGAACAAATTATTGCTACTTTTGTCCCCTCGAATTTATGAAAGAACTCTCAATAAACTCTGTAATCGGCGTCGTTGGCGCCGGAACCATGGGCTCTGGCATCGCTCAGATTGCTGCTTCTGCCGGACATTCCACAGTTCTCTTTGATACCAACCGTGCTGTTTTGCAAAAAGCTGAATCCAATTTGCATGCTACTTTTGCTAAGCTGGTGGAAAAAGGAAAATATACTGCGGAGGCTGCTTCAGCAATTATTTCAAAAATTACCTTCTCGTTTTCTCTGCCGGATTTTGTAGCTTGTGATTTGGTCATCGAAGCAATTGTCGAGGATCTTGCAATCAAACAAATAGTGTTCTCTGAAGTTGAATCTATTGTTTCACAGGACTGCATCATCGCTTCAAATACATCATCACTCTCCATTACTTCTATTGCTGCTGCTTGTTCTTTGCCTCAACGAATCATGGGAATTCACTTTTTCAATCCAGCGCCGTTGATGCCATTGGTTGAAATTATTCCTGCACTCGCAACTGATCAAACTTTAATTGCTAATGTGAAATCTCTATTGACAAGTTGGGGAAAATCAGTTGTCATTGCAAAAGATACTCCCGGATTTATTGTGAATCGTCTCGCTCGTTCTTATTATGGTGAATCAATTCGCCTCTACGAAGAAAGTTGGGAGGGTATTCCTTCCGGACAAAATGGATTTGCTACGATCGATTGGGCAATGAAAGAAGTTGGTGGTTTTAAAATGGGTCCTTTCGAATTAATGGATCTCATTGGTAACGACATTAATTACAAAGTAACAGAAACCGTCTGGACTCAATTTTTCTACGACGGCAGATATAAACCTTCTCTTACTCAAAAAAGATTGTTCGAAGCAAAACGATTTGGGAAAAAATCAGGTATGGGTTATTATGATTATTCTGAAAATGCAATTTCCCCTAAACCATTGAACGATCGTTTCCTTGCTGAAAAAATATTTATGCGCGTAATTTCAATGCTCATCAATGAAGCGGTTGATGCATTCTACCTGAATGTCGCCGGTCGTGATGATCTTGATACTGCCATGCAAAAAGGTGTCAATTACCCAAAAGGTTTACTAAAATGGTGCGATGAAATTGGAGCTGAAAAAATTCTTGCTACATTGGTTGGATTGCATGAAACATATTTAGAAGAACGTTATCGTCCTTCAGTTTTATTGAGAAAAATGGTTGCTGATAAAAAGAAATTTTATTCTTGATCAGAAATTATTTCGAGTTGAATAATAAATGAACAGTAAATAAAATATGGCTGATTTTAAATCAACAATTGATAGTGCTTTTGCTTTCCAAGGAGATTCAATCCTGATTGGAACTGCAATGCTAAATAAAGAAGCAGTGGTAAATACTCCTGTGCGTTTGCCTCTGAATATGGTAAGTCGCCATGGTTTAACTGCCGGAGCAACCGGAACAGGCAAAACGAAAACGATTCAAAATCTTGCGGAGTCGCTTTCTGAAAAGGGAGTAAGTGTTCTCTTGATGGATATTAAAGGTGACCTAAGCGGAATTGCAAAAGCCGGCACTGAGAATCCAAAAATTACAGAACGTGTTGCAAAGATTGGCTACGAATGGAAACCAAAACAATTTCCGGTTGAACTGATGTCTATCTCAGGTGAGAAAGGTCTTCGTCTTCGCGCCACTGTCTCCGAATTCGGTCCACTTTTGCTTTCGAAAATTCTTGAACTGAACGACAATCAACAAGGCGCTGTAACGATCATCTTTAAATTTTGTGATGATCATCAAATGCCATTATTGGACATCAAAGATTTCAGAGAGGTCTTGAGATTTATTACCAATGAAGGAAAAGAAAATATTAAAGAATACGGTTCTATAAGTCCAGCTACGGCAGGTGTTATAATGAGAAAGTTATTAGAACTCGAACAACAAGGCGGAAATAAATTCTTCGGTGAAAAATCTTTTGAAGTAAATGATCTGCTTCGAAAGGACAGTAATGGTCGTGGATTTATCAATGTAATTCGTTTATGCGACATTCAGGATAAACCTAAACTGTTTTCTACATTCATGCTTTGCCTTCTTGCTGAAATTTACAAAACATTCCCTGAGATGGGCGACAAAGCAGCACCTAAAATTGCAATCTTTATTGATGAAGCTCATCTTATTTTTCATGATGCTACTAAAGCATTGATGGATCAACTCGAACAAGTCATTCGTTTGATTCGGTCTAAAGGTGTTGGAATTTATTTCTGTACGCAAGTTCCTTCAGACATTCCTGAATCTGTGTTGAGTCAACTTGGCTCTAAATTTCAACATGCTATGCGTGCTTTTACTGCGAATGACAGAAAAGATATCAAACTCGTTGCACAAAATTATCCTGAAACAGAATTTTATAAAACAGACTCTCTGATCACAGAAATGGGAATCGGTGAAGCAATGATTTCTGTGTTGAATGAAAAAGGTATTCCTGCACCATTGGTACACACTTTACTCGCTCCTCCATCTACAAGAATGGATATTCTAACGATAGAAGAGCAAGATGGTATTGTAAATTCATCGGTCATTGCAGGAACTTATAATGAAGTTGTCGATAGAAAAAGTGCATATGAAATGCTGACGAATAAAATTCAACCTGAATCTACACCACCAATTCAAACAACGATCAAGGAAACAAAACAGGAGGAAGATAAAGGTTATGATATTGCAGGAAAAATCGCCGCTGTATCCAAAAATCCTGTTGTGAAACAAGTGGCACGCGAATTAACTCGTGGATTAATGGGAATGTTATTCGGGACTAAACGGAGATAATTGATATGAAAAAAGACTCATTAGCAAATAAAGTTGTTACAAAAATGTATGATGGCGATTTATTCAGCCAATGGTTGGGAATTGAATTATTAAATGTGGCAGAAGGTAGTTGTACGTTAAGAATGATCGTTCGTAAGGACATGCTCAACGGTTTCGACATTGCGCATGGTGGAATAACATATTCTCTCGCAGACAGCGCACTTGCTTTTGCTTCTAATGGTCATGGCCGTATGTCTGTTTCTGTTGAAACAAGTATTTCGCATACAAAAGCTGTGAAGGAAGGTGATGTGCTTACTGCTGTTGCCGAACAATTGTCTTTGTCTGATAAAATTGGTGTTTATTCTGTTGCGATAAAAAATCAGTTAGACGAAACTGTTGCGCTTTTTAAAGGTACAGTTTACAGAACATCAAAATTTTGGGAAGTATAAATTTGAATATGAAAGATACATATATAGTTGACTATATCCGGACACCAATCGGAAGTTTTGCAGGAACACTTGCTCCTGTGAGAACGGATGACCTTGCCGTTATAGTTTTGAAAGAATTGATGAGAAGAAATCCGAATGTGGATTTTTCTCAAGTCGGTGATGTAATTCTCGGTTGTGCAAATCAAGCCGGAGAAGACAACAGAAATGTCGCTCGTATGGCTTCGTTAATGGCAGGTCTTCCGGTTAATGTTCCGGGTGAAACGGTGAATCGTCTTTGTGCTTCGGGAATGTCGGCAACTGTTTCTGCAGCGCGAATGATTATGACCGGTGATGCTGAACTCGCTATTTCCGGTGGTGTTGAAAATATGACACGCGGTCCTTGGGTGATGTCAAAGACCAGTACACCTTACGGTCGTGATGCTCAATTATTCGATAGTAGTTTTGGCTGGAGATTTATTAATCCATTGATGAAAGAATTATTTGGTGTCGATTCAATGGGAGAAACAGCAGAAAATTTAGTTGAACGCGATTCTATTTCCCGTGAAGATCAGGATAAATTTAGTTTCAATAGTCAGCAAAAAGCAAAAGCTGCTCAGGAACGTGGACGTTTTGCTAAAGAAATTGTAGCTGTAGAAATACCTATGAAAAAGGGCGAAGTGAAGCGTTTTGAAAAAGATGAATTCATGAAACCTGAAACAACACTTGAAGCTTTGGCAAAATTAAAACCAGCTTTCAGAAAAGAAGGAAGTGTTACTGCCGGAAATGCCTCAGGATTAAACGACGGAGCGGCTGTTTTGTTATTGGCTTCTGCTGATGCTATCAAAAAATATAATTTGAAACCACTGGCAAGAATTGTTTCTTCTGCTGTTGTTGGTGTTGAACCTCGTATCATGGGAATCGGCCCGGTTGAAGCTGCAAATATTGCACTTAAACGCGCCGGCCTCACATGGAATGATATCGATATTATTGAATTGAATGAAGCCTTTGCTGCGCAATCACTCGCTGTAATTCGTTCGTGGGGATTGAAAGATGACGACACCAGAATTAATCCAAACGGCGGAGCAATTGCTCTCGGCCATCCGTTAGGAATGAGTGGAGCAAGAATTCTAGGCTCAGCCGCCCTTGAATTGAATGAAAAAAGCAAACGATATGCGCTTGCAACTTTGTGCATTGGAGTAGGGCAAGGGTATGCTGTGGTGATTGAGAATACATCTTTTTTGTAATTTTTAGCTACTATTTATCGTATTTTAGTCAAACAATATTCAAAAAAAAAAATTCTATGGCCAATATTTTTGAATTCAACGGTTATCGCCCTGTCGTGCATGAATCATCTTTCATTCATCCGAATGCGTGTGTAACCGGAAACGTTATCATCGGAAAAAATGTTTACATCGGTCCCGGCGCTGCAATTCGTGGTGATTGGGGTGAAATTATTATCAGCGATGGTTGTAATGTACAGGAGAATTGCATCATTCACATGTTTCCGGGAACAACTGTTTTACTGAAAGAAAATGCACACATTGGTCATGGCGCAATTATTCACGGTGGTACCATTGGAAAAAATGTTCTTGTTGGAATGAATGCTGTTATTATGGACAATGTAATTGTCGGCGATAATTCAATTATCGGTGCTTTGTGTCTGGTACCTGATGGAATGAACATTCCGGATCGCAAAGTTGTTGTTGGTAATCCCGGAAAAATTGTAAAGGATGTCAGCGATGAAATGCTTGCATGGAAAACAAAAGGCACGGAATTGTATCAACAATTACCTGCTGAATTATATGCAACGCTTAAACCTTGCGAACCACTTCGGGATATCCCGGCCGATCGGCCAAAACAGGAGGTTAGTTACCATAGGTTTAAAAATGAAAAATGAAGAATGAAGAATGAAGAATGAAAAATGAAAAATGAAAAATTGGGGCAACATGAAAGTTATACCGTTTAATCTAATGGATGCAATTTTTCATTCTTCATTCTTCATTTTTAATTTTTAATTTATCATTATATTTTATAGTTAATAAATAAAAAAACATGTGCGGCCGTTACGTTGTTGTAAGTAAAGTTGAAGTCATAGAAAAACGATTCAATGTTACTATGCCGGAGATATCTTTGAATGTACTGCCATCTTTTAATATTGGTCCTGGATCATTTGCCCCTGTGATCACAAACGATCAACCTACGAAAGTTCAATTTCTGCAATTTGGATTAACACCTTTTTGGGCAAAGAAAAAAATGTATCTCTTCAATGCACGCGCAGAAGGTGATGGAAATAAAGAGAACGATGTAAATTATACAGGTGGGAAAGGAATTATTTCAAAACCTTCTTTCAAAAGAGCAATCCGTTCGCAAAGATGTTTAGTAATTGCCGATGCTTTTATTGAAGGAAGTAAAGACGAAGGATTAGATAAACCCTACGTTGTTTATTTACGTAATCAAAAACGCCCATTTGCTTTTGCAGGAATATGGGAAAAGTGGACTGATCCCGAAACCGGTGACATTACTAATTCGTTTGCGATTATAACAACCGTAGCCAATTCACTTTTGCAGATGATTCCTCATCATCGTTCTCCTGTTATTTTATCCGAGAGTCAGGAACGACGATGGCTCAAAGCAGAACACCTCAATGAAATCACCGGAATACTCGAGCCTTTTCCTTCTGATGAAATGAATGCTTATCCCATCGACAAGCGAATTAAAAATCCCCGCGCCAACGACAGACAATTATTGGATCCTATCGGTGAACGACTTCTTCCCGAAACAGAAACTGTTGTAAAGACGGCTTTGCAGTTACAGGGTATGTCGTTTGGGAGATGAAATTTATTTAGAGAATAATTTATTTTAATATCAGATGGATATTTTAAGTTCCAACTTTCGTGGAATGCATAAGTAAAAAGTCTTCCTGATCTTTGTTTAATGTATTGCGTTTATATTCTAACTAATCCCAGAAAAAGTGTGCTGTATACCGGAGTTACTGACAATTTAAATAGGCGAGTTCGGGAATGCAGGAGAAATAAGGGGAACAAGAAATTTTTTGCAAATAAATATTTTTGTTACAAATTAATTTATTTCGAATGCTTTAATTCAAAAATTGAGGCAGTAGCAAGAGAAAAAGAAATTAAAAAGTTGAGTCAGGAAAATAAATTTTCTATGATTAGAGTAAAAAATCCGCAGTTGGTTTCATTTATCGTTTAGGCTGAAGCTAAACCCTTAACATTTCTCAAACAAAAGTGAACAACCAATTTATAGATATAGTCCAACTCATTAAACAATCTCGTTCAAACGCATTTAAAGCGGTTAATGCTGAATTGATAAATTTATATTGGAATGTTGGAGCGCATATAAGTAAGCGAATGGAAAATGCAAGTTGGGGTGAAAAAACTGTACAAGAACTGGCTGATTATATTCAGAGTAATTATTCTGAATTAAAAGGATTTAATCGAAGCGGGCTTTATAGGATGAAACAGTTTTACGAAATATATGAATCAGCAGGATTTTTGTTATCAACGGCGTCGAAAATAGAAGTGTTTGAAAATAAAGAAGTTGTAATTGTCGCGCCAGTGGTGCGACAATTAACAGAAAAGGGAGAAGTTCGGACAACTGTTGAAGTACAAGCGGAATTTAGTGATATGAGAAATTCAATCCTAGTTCAAATAAGTTGGGCCCTTCATCTTATCATTTTTTCAAGATGCAAAACTGAAAAGGAAAGAGAGTTTTATATTAGAATATCGATAAAAGAAAAATATAGCAAAAGGGAGCTTGATCGACAAATATCGGCTGGGCTATATGAAAGAACTATTCTGGGAAATGCAAATTTCTCAAAATCACTAAATGAAATTCACCCGGATATAGTTAACAGTTTCAGAGATAGTTATGTATTTGAGTTTCTAAATTTGCCTGAACCGTTTAATGAAAGTGAGTTACAGAAGGGGTTGCTTAAGCAGATGAAGGGTTTTATTCTTGAATTAGGAAAGGATTTTTTATTTATTGGCGAGGAGTACAAATTGCAAGTTGGAAATAGTGATTTTTTTATTGACCTACTGTTTTTTCATAGAGCATTACAATGTTTAGTGGCATTTGAATTGAAAGCAGATAAGTTTAAACCTGAACAAATTGGGCAACTTAATTTTTACTTGGAAGCACTAGATCGAGACGTAAAAAAGTCTAATGAAAATCCAAGTATAGGAATTTTATTGTGCAAAGATAAGGACCGTGAAGTTGTTGAATATTCTATGAGTCGAAGTTTGTCACCAACAATGATTGCCCAATATGAAATTCATTTACCTGATAAAAAATTATTACAACAAAAATTGCATGAATTATTTGAAGCTGGTAATAGAAAAATGTAATCGCTTTTCGAAACCATGAAAAATAATGAATCATTTTTACTATTATTATCTTTTCAAAATCGCTCCACAGTTTTTAATAGTGACTCGTCGGATTCCGGTAGACGCCTCACCTAGAGATCTAAAAGGTCCTTCACAGGATGACGCTGGTGGTGATTCATTGGTAGGAGAGAGTGCGAATACCTACAGGATTCTTTCAGAATAGCGCTTTTAACTTTATTGAAACACCTTTAGTTAAAGCTTGAGATTAAATAATACTTTTATTTCAAAAGATAAAAACTTTTAACCCTTTTAACCCATTGTAATAAACTTTGTTCCCTGCAACTGATCTTACCAACCCCACACCGCAACTTTGAACTTTGAACTTTGAACTTTGAACTTTGAACTTCGAATTTCGAACATCGAACATCGAACATCGAACATCGAACATCGAACAAACAAATCAATACCCCAACATCTCCCCAATCTTCACCCCAACTTTATCCGAATTAGGGATCATCGTAAATTCCAAAATAGAATTCAGCGGAATAGCGGGTAGATTCTCTGAACCAATTATTCCAACGGGAGCATCAAGATATTCAAAACACTTCTCGCTTATTCTTCCGGCAATTGAAAGTGCAAAAGAATTAGAAACCGGTTCTTCTGTTACTACTAAACACCGACTGTGTTTTTTTACAGACGTGAGAATGGCCTCCTCATCAATTGGATTCAAAGTTCGCAAATCTATGATTTCAATTCTGCCCGGAAATTTCTTTGCTGCATTCTTTGCCCAATAAACTCCCATTCCATAGGTAATGATTGATAGCGTTGTTTCTTTTCCTACTTCTGCTGATTGCGCAATTCTCGCTTTACCAAATGGAATCACATAGTCTTCGTCAGGCTCAATTGTTTTTGCGTCTTCTGTCCCTTTTATTTTCGACCAATACAATCCTTTGTGCTCTAAAATTACACATGGATTCGGATCGTAGTATGCTGACTTAATCAATCCTTTTAAATCTGCTCCTGTTGATGGATAAGCGATTTTAATACCGCGGATATTCGTAAGCACGCTTTCAATACTCGATGAATGATAAGGTCCGCCACTGCCATAGGCTCCAATCGGAACGCGGATAATACAACTGATTGGCCATTTGCCATTGCTCAGATAATAGGACCGACTTACTTCTGTAAACAGCTGATTTAGTCCGGGCCAGATGTAATCTGCAAATTGTACTTCTACGATTGGCTTTAATCCCGCCACACTCATTCCAACAGTGCTACCTATGATAAACGCTTCCTGAATCGGTGTATTAAAAACTCTTTCATCACCAAACTTTTGCGCTAATGTTGCTGCTTCACGAAATACTCCCCCTAATCGCGCTCCAACATCCTGACCATACAACAAACACTCTTTGTGTTTAGACATCAATTCCTGAACTGCAAATAAAGCGCTGTCAACCATCGGAGCTTTCTCTTTTCCTTTTGGTTCACGTTCACCTTTTTCTTCTGTGATAGGAGTAGGGGCATAATCAAAATTGAAAAGGTCTTCAGGTCGTGGATTTTCTGCTAACAATGCTTTTTCAAAATCGTCATTGACTTTGATTTCTGCTTTAACCTGAATATCGTGTAAGTCTTTTTCCGAAAAACCTGATTTTAATAATTCTGATTTGAATCGCGGAAAAGGATCTCTCTTTTTATCTTCGTCTAAATCGTGTCTGTACCATTCCCTTCTTACACCGCTTGTATGATGTCCTAATAGCGGAACTTTTGCATGAACTAAAAATGGTCGTCTTTCTTTTCTGATGATAGCTAAAACTTCATTGATCGTTTCATGTGATTTCACGAAGTCTGTACCATCAATGGATCGCACTTCTAAGCCAGGAAAACCTTGGGCATATTCAGGAGCATCCATTGCTCTGATCTCCTTCGCATGTGCTGAAATATCCCATTCATTGTCCTGAACTAAATATAAAATTGGCAGCTTTTTTAAAACGGCCATCTGAAATGCTTCTGCAACTTCTCCTTCTGTTATTGAACCATCACCAAGTGAACAAATCACAACGGATTTGTCTTTTTGGGAATCGTCAATTAATCCCATCTTCTCTTTATATTGAATTCCCATCGCAAGTCCTGTAGTTGGAATAGCCTGCATTCCTGTAGCTGACGATTGATGAGGAATTTTTGGCATATCATCACGATTCAAACTCGGATGACAATAATATGTTCTTCCTCCGGAAAAAGGGTCGTCGCGTTTCGCTAAAAGTTGCAGCATTAATTCATATGGCTGTAAACCTATTGCGAGAAGCATGCTGTCATCTCTATAATATGCCGATAAATAATCGCACGCTTTTAATTGCATCCCCAACGCTATCTGTATAGCCTCATGACCACGCGAAGTGGCATGTACATACTTCGATGTAAGTTGAGATTTCTCTTCGTACAAATCAGACATTGCACGAGCCGTACACATTAGCTCGTATGCTTTTGTCAATGTTTTTTTATCTATCACTGTTGTTCGTTGTTCGATATTCGTTGTTCGTTATGCGCATTTTTCATTCATCATTCATCAATCATCACTCCCTTCAAATCATCCCTTCCTTCAACCGCTCCGCATTCTCCGCTACTTGTAAAGCGCCAATCATTTCTCCAATGTCTCCATCGATAAATGTTTGGAGATTGTACATTGTTAAGCCAATTCGATGATCAGTAATTCTACTCTGCGGATAATTGTATGTTCGTATTTTTGCCGAACGATCACCACTGGAAACCATCGTCTTTCTTTTTCGTGCACGTTCTTCCATTACCTTGCTATGTTCTAATTCGTAAATCCGTGAACGTAATACGGTAAATGCTTTCTCGTAATTTTTTATCTGCGATTTTTGATCCTGACATTGCGCTACAACACCTGTAGGAATATGTGTTAATCGCACTGCCGAATAAGTTGTATTCACTGATTGGCCACCCGGACCGGATGAGCAAAAATAATCTTTACGAATATCATTTGCTTTTACATCAACATCAAATTCATCTGCTTCCGGAAGCACAGCAACTGTTGCTGCTGACGTATGAACTCTTCCCTGCGTTTCTGTCTGCGGTACTCGCTGTACACGATGTACTCCACTTTCATATTTCATAATTCCATAGGCACTATTGCCGCTAACATTAAAAATAATCTCTTTAAATCCACCTGATGTTCCATCTGTAAAATCTACAAGTTCTGTTTTTAATCCTTTCCGTTCGCAATATTTGGTGTACATGCGATATAATTCTCCTGCAAAAATAGATGCTTCATCGCCACCTGTGCCTGCGCGAATTTCCACAATAGCATTCTTTTGATCTTCGGGATCAGATGGTATTAATAATAGCTTGATCTCTTCTTCTAATAATTCATTTGATTTGGATAATTCATCGAATTCTGATTTTGCCAACTCTCTGAATTCTTCGTCTTTTTCATTTGAAACTAATTGTCGGGCATGTTCTAAATTACTTTGAATGTCTTTATAGATGGCATATTTCGATACAATCACTTGCAATTCTTTGTACTCACGATTTAATTGGGCAAAGCGTTTCATGTCGGACATAGCCTGAGGAGAACTGATCTCTCTTTCTACGTCTTCAAATCTGATTTTAATCGCTTCTAATTTTTCTAATAACATTTTAATTTTTTCTGTCTGACTTCTTCGTCTTAATTTTATTCAATATTGAAATTCTCCATAAGGAGATTTAATGGTTAGACTTTTTTCCGATGATATTTCACATCGTCCAATGATCTTAGCATCGATATTAAAACTCTTTGATATGTTAATTATTTCCTGTGCAGCTTCTTGCTG
>CAYHCU010000012.1:0-29136 GCA_964355035.1 uncultured Flavobacteriales bacterium
TTCCAAAAGTGAACGATGCAATAGCACTCCATATTTAGCAGGTTTAAATACTACAGAGTTACCCATAATTAAAGCCGGTATTAAATTACAATATGTTTCATTTAAGGGGTAATTATATGGGCCCATACAAAGAACAACGCCTAGCGGTCCTCGGCGTATTTGTGCAAAAATTCCCTGCACTTTCTGAATTCTTGAGCTGTCGCGATCCAATGCTTTTAAAGACTCGATAGTATCCCGGATATAATCGATTGTCCGATCAAATTCCTTCTGCGAATCGGAAAAACTTTTTCCTATTTCCCACATGATCATCTTCACCACTTCGTCACGCTTTTCTTTCATACGACGAGTAAAATTCACCATGTGCTCAATTCTCTTTTTAACGCTCATGGTAGCCCATTCACCACGACCATTATCATAAGAGGCCACTGCTGCGTCGAGTGCTTTAGCAGCAGCATTTCTATCGAGTATCGGTTGAGAGCCTAAGCGGACTTGTTTGAGACTACCGTTATCATTCACAAATACCGGCGAATAAATATCTGCTACCGGCCCATCCCATTTTAAAATTTCACCATTGATTAAATATTCTCTTTGCTCAATAGAACTTTTGAAACTAAATTTTTCCGGTATTTCAGTTTGAACCGGAAATAATTTTTCAAACTTTCCGGTTAATGTTGTATTCTCTTTCATTTTGTTGTTATACGAATAGGCGAAAATACAATATTAAGCGACTCGTATCACTACAAAGATGGGAAAAGTAAAAAAACAAGCGTCTCTCACACTTGCTACTACTAAATATTGATTTAACATTCGTGCTGCTTTGTTCGAAGTTCGTACTAGGAATTACGAATTACGAAAAACGAATTACGAAAACAAAAAAAAAGGGATCACAAAAGTGACCCCCTTCTTATTATTGACCCTAACCCTAATTAACGTACAATAATAAGTTTACCGTTGACTTTATCAGTACTTGAATTTAGTGAATAATAGTAAATACCTCCACTTAATAAATTTCCGTTATTATCTTCTCCCAACCAATTGTAATAATGCTTACCATTTGATTGAACTTCATTAAACAATGTGTTCACTAAACGACCAGTGGCATCAAAGATAGAAAGTTTTACTCTCGAATTTTCATTTATGTAATAAGAAAATACAGTATGCGAAGTCACAGGATTTGGAGAGTTATAAATTCCTAATTTATCAACAGACAATGAGTGTACACCTGCTGAAATCCCTGCTGTCACCCCATTAAAAGGCGTTCCATCTGTATTATAGGCTGAAGGAATTCCTGTAGACAGATCCATGTAAATTGAACTATCGGCATTATCCTTTCCTGTTGCGCTGCCTGTTTCATCTCTAAAAACCATTCCCAAACGAAGAATTTCCGGACCAGTTACGGGTCCACTTGGTCCTGTGCTATAAAATGCAAGAGGATCGATTGTAATTGTCCATGTCTGACCAAATAGAAAAGTCATTTCACCAATGCCATCATCGAAGCCCCAATTCCCAATTATATAATGCCAAGAAGAAATATCCAAAGGACCTGCCACATCGTTTCCTCCGGAGTGCATGTAAACTTTTGCAGCACTCTGTAATGTTGATGTTCCCGAATTTACATCATAGGTTATTGTTAAATCATATTGAGCTTGAGCAACAAATGAAGAAACAAACAATAAACAAGTAAACAGTATTTTTTTAATCATGAGATTTTTGATTGAAGTTGGCTTCTAGTGTTTATCTGTGTAAAACTAATGAATTATCATCATATTTCATATTTTTTATTACATTTAGCCAACCTAAAAATAAGCTAAATGAAGCAACAAAAACAAACTATCCCAACAAATTACGGAGCGCTGAGTACCTTGGTCACTGTCTTTTTCTTTTGGGGGTTTATAGCTGCCGGAAACGGAGTATTTATTCCTTTCTGTAAGCACTATTTTAAACTAGACCAATTTCAATCTCAATTGATTGATTTTGCTTTTTATGGGGCTTATTATTTAGGAGCTTTAGGCTTATTTATTTATACCACATTCAATGGTAAAGATCTGGTGGCCAAATGGGGTTATAAACGGAGTATTGTTTATGGTCTGACGTTTTCTGCCCTTGGCGCAATTGCGATGATAATTGCTGTCAATGGCAATACCTTCAGTGGCATGCTAATCGGATTTTTCATCGTTGCTTTGGGCTTTTCATTGCAACAAACGGCAGCGAATCCTTTTGCAATTTCTCTTGGTGATCCGGCGACCGGCTCAAACAGAATTAATTTGGGTGGAAGCATCAATTCATTCGGTACTTTTATCGGTCCAATCGTTGTGGCTCTTGCACTTTTTGGAGTTACAAAAGCGAATGATGATCAAGTAAATAGTTTAAGTTTAGACAAAGTTTCTATTCTCTATTCTTTTGTATGCATTTTGTTTCTAGCTGCTGCTGCCTTATTTTTCTTTTCCAAAAAAGTACCAGACAGTAAGAGTAATGAAACAACTGAAAAGGCCAATAAAGCACTCAATGCCTTATTGGTAATGACTGTATTATTAGTCATGGTTTTTATTCCTGTTTTCCAAAGCTATAAAGAAACAATAACAGATGAAATTGCAAAAAAAGCAATTGAAATAACCCGCATACGATGGCTATTGTTTGGCCTTGCAATTGTGATTATCACCATGTTGTTTTCCTATTTTAGTGCAAAGAAAACGAGTACCGGTTGGGGAGCAATGAAATATCCTCAATTAGTTTTAGGGATGCTTGCAATTTTTATTTATGTAGGAGTTGAAGTGGCTATCGGAAGTAATTTAAGTGAACTTTTAAAACAACCACAATTTGGTGGGTTCTCTGCTTCTGAAGCAGCTCCTTATGTTTCCATGTATTGGGGTAGTTTAATGATTGGAAGATGGGCAGGTGCCATCAACGTTTTCAAGCCCGGCAAAACACTGAAGAATTTATTATTGCTCATTGTTCCTTTGATTGCTTTTGGTGTTGTCATATTACTTAACTCCATTGCTCAAAGTGACATGGCTCCACTTTATTGGTACTTTGTATGTGTTTTAATTTTAGTGTTGGCTTTTTATATCACTCAAGACAAACCTGCACGTACGCTATTCATTTTTAGTCTGCTTGGCGTTACTGCCATGTTAATCGGAATTTTTTCAGAAGGGAAAATTGCAACCTATGCCTTTTTAAGTGGCGGTCTATTTTGCAGTGTTATGTGGCCATGTATTTTTTCATTGTCAACTGCCGGACTTGGGAAATATACCACTCAAGGATCAGGCTTTTTGATTATGATGATTTTAGGTGGAGGTATAATTCCTCCAATCCAAGGAAAACTTGCAGACTTACTACAAAGCGGAAATGCTTCGGTAGGCTTCGGTATTCACACCTCCTACTGGGTGACTGTAGTTTGCTTTAGCTATCTGGCCTTATTTGCATTTGTTGTTAAAGGTCTTTTGAAAAAACAGGGGATTGATTATGATGGAGGTTCGGGGAAGTAAACTGTTGAATTGCGGAATGCGGAATGCGGATTTCGGATTTCGGATTGGGCAGCTGACTTTATTGGGAATAATTGGCGCTTAGTAATTGAATTGCGGAATGCAGATTTCGGATTAGAGAGCTACCTTATTGAAAGCAATAACCACTTAGTGACACGCCTAATCCAAAATCCGAAATCCGCATTCCGAAATCAAACTATTAGCCTCTGACCCCAAACCGCATACCGCCGACCAAGCCAAACCCCTACTCCCCATCCTCCGGATAAAATTCCGAAAACGTAAAATGGGTTATCATATTACTACCGGGAAAGTGAAGAATTTTTTCCTGAAAAAGTTTTTCTGTGATAAACTTATACATTTCCAAATCAGAAATTTCACTGATGCGATCGACCACAATTTGTTTTTCCTCCAGAATGCCCAACAGTCTTTTCAATTCGACCTCAATTGCTTTTTCATTTAATGTTTCTGCAAAACCAAAATCCGGTTTGCCGATTAAATCATAGCATAGAATTGTTTTGTCGGCTGCATACGCTTTCTCAAATCGTTGAACAGATTTTAACCATGCGCGTTCTATCTCAGGCGGCAGATCACTTATTGGTTCATCAGAAAATGTCATGCCGAATTCAGCATTTATTTGCATTTTCAGAATTTCATTTTCCACTTTCATTTCTTCTTGTGTAAGTCTGTTTGATTTTTTCATTTTTATTTGTTTTAGTTTTCGACAAATATAAATTGTCGTACATAACAAAATAACAGCGAGGGCGACCTTTAGCCATAAAATAAACAGCATATATGGTGGGAAATGGTGAGTAGAAAATGGTGAGTAGAAAGTGGTAAGTAGAAAGTGGTAAGTAGAAAGTAGAGAGTCCGCTATCCATTATCTATTGTCCATTGTCCATTGTCCATTCTCCACTATCCACTATCCATTGTCCATTCTCCATTCTCCACTATCCACTATCCATTGCCCTATGAATAAATTTTCCTTCATCTTTTATAATTCGGCCGTTTAGTTCTATCTTGCAAAAAAATTGAAATGAACATTCTAATTACTTCTGCTCACAATTTCAATGCAATGGCATTGATAAAAGAACTGGAAATCATCAATGGAGTTCACCTATTTATTTCTGACGAATATCCGGAAACAACAGCGAAATTTATATCGCACACATTCATACATCTTCCCGCCTCGAATTCCGAGAGTTATAAAAATAGTTTATTCAGCATTTGCGAAAAATACAAAATTGACATTATTATTCCATCTGCAGAAGATGATTTTATTGCTTTGGCGGAATTAAAAGAAAAAGTAAAATTTAAAATTGCAATCTCAGATTTAGCGTTAGTTGAGAAATTAATTTATCATGATGAATTCGAAGTATTTCTTGCCAAGAATAAATTTGCAAGAAATACACAAGAAACAATTGATGAAATTCTGGCATCCGGTTTGCCGAATTTAAAACACTTTTTGGCAGAGTTCGCTATTGATTTTTCAGGAAATGAAAGCGAAATCAGTTTACGCAGAATTATTACGATTGAAGATTCGATTATTACTGTTAGTGAAAAAGTAAACAACGAAAAGCTACATCAAAAAGCAATCGACTTTGTTAAGTTGCTGAAAAAAAATAAAGCGTGCGGCATTTTTCATATTCATCTCATCGAATACAAAGACGATTTTCTGATCAACAGCGTGCATAATCATATCAATGCTACTGCAGGATTGGCGAAAGCCGGCGGAAACAATTTATGTCACTGGCTTTTATTTGGAGAAAAAAATAAATCGAATTCAAATAACGCCAATGCTTCAAAATCTTTTACTTACTTAAAAGAACGCACACTTCCTCCGAAAGTGCCGCAGTTAAAAGCAGTAATTTTTGATCTTGATGAAACGATATTTCCTCAGAAGCCTTGGGTACTTGCAAAACTTGATTTGCTATACGACGAATTAAAATTTGACAAAGCAAACAAAGCTAAATTTTTAAATACCGGATTGAGATTACTTGAAGAAGGTCATCGCAGCGATTTGCTCGACAGATTATCGGAGTTGTTTCATCTTCCACCGGATAAAATGATACAGACGTATCGTAATCTTGTTGCCGATACAAAAGAATATGCCGATGTAAAACCAGTATTGACAGAATTGCGTTCGCAAGGTTATTTAATCGGTTTGCTCACTGACAATCCGCCTTTATCGCAAAAACAAAAATTGCAATCCACCGGACTGGAGAGTTTTTTCGATGCCATGCATTTCACCAAAGAGAGCGGATTTGAAAAACCTGATCCGCAGGGTTTCATGCAGATCAGAAAGAAGCTCAAAGTAGAAGCCAATGAATGTTGCATGGTTGGCGATCATTTGTATAAAGACATTGTTGGAGGTTACACATCCGGTTTTGGAGCTTTGTGTTGGCTGCAACGAAGCGGCGGCTTGTACAATTTCGATGAAGGGCTTTTCAGGAAATTACATCCGGAGATTAACTTCCATCGGTTTGCGGATATGGCGCATTTGAAGGGGTTTCTTTGTAGGGAATAGTTCGGTTCAAAGTTCAAAGTTCAAAGTTCAAGGTTCAAAGTTCAAGGTTCAAAGTTCAAAGTTCAAAGTTCAAAGTTCAAAGTTCAAAGTTCAAAGTTCAAAGTTTTCCTCCTCCGATTAGATTTTGTCGCGGGGGGAATCGGGAGAAATAAGGATAATAGTGTTAGGAGTATGAAAAGGATTAAAGAAAAAACTACAATCCGATTTTTGCAAAAAGTGTTGTTTCAATTTTCGAATATCGACCTTCGAATACCGAAAAACGAACTTCGAAGCTTGAATCCGATTCGAAAGATATAGGACGGAAAAAAAGGGGGAAAACCTGAATTTCAAATTCCTGAAACTCGGAATACAAGCTAAATAGCTAGCAATGAAGCATAAATATTTCCAAAATCGGCTGGCTAAAATTTCGGGAATTAAATCATTTATCTAATTTTGCAGTCCTTGTAAAAAAGGAAAACGGTTCGGTAGTTCAGTTGGTTAGAATACATGCCTGTCACGCATGGGGTCGCGGGTTCGAGTCCCGTCCGGACCGCTTAATAAAAGCAAAGCCTTGAAGATCAATATCTTCAAGGCTTTTTTGTTGGATTTAGGTTTAGAATATTTTTAAACTAGAATCTTTGACTGTTACACAAATATTGCTCACTTATTTTTAATTCGTGATTCGTGATTCGCGAATCGCGAATTATGAATTATTGCTATCTTGGCAAAATGAAAAAACATAACGGTATGCGTCCTCAGGATGTTGTAATCCGCTCAGAGGAGTTTTCAAAAGCAAACAGTCCCCACTTCCATCACCTTAACAATTTGCAAACCCGCAATACGATAGGCGATGTTAAGCGGAAATTGGAAATACACTTTGGAATTAATAAGACATCAAGCGACATTCCGCCAAGGAATTAAGAACCTTTGTAGTAAGTTACATTGCCAACGTTTTAAAAAAAATTAAACCAAGTGAATGAAGCTGTCTTCACTCCTACTCTTTTATTAATCTGAATCTCTTGACTTTCATTTACGACATTTTCAAATTTGAATGATTTCCGTAGTACATTTTTTAATGATAACCAATTCTATAATGCTCACCACTTCCGAAATATTTTTAATTGTACGAGGTATTGAGAATCTGCAAAAGTCGTCGATAAATAAAATGACAGTTCAGGGAAAAGATCAAACAATTTACAACTTGTCTCCTCAATTCCCGGCGGATTGTCGCTTGATGTATTACTAATTCCAAAGTCTGTTGCTAATTTTCGCTTAACATTCCGCCGATCGGTACACCCCCGCTCAACGAATGCAAAGCGGCATTTATAACAAGCAAATACATAGTGCGTGGACTATAAACAATAAATTTAGAATTAACATTTACGTTAATTATACAATAAATAAATACAATTGTATAACAATTAACGCTATCAACTAAGGTAAATTTGTGCTCGTATTGTTAGATATACGTTGAACTTTATTGAGAAATCAAAAGAAGGTAAATTAGAGTCAGGAATGGGCTAATAAGAAATGTCAGTCACAAAAAAAAGTCAGAAGCCTCAGCTTCCGACTTTTTCCAGAGTGACCTTAGAATTGAAAATTAACCTGGTTGCGCTTGCAAAACAAACATCTGATAAAATAAACACTTGCCTTTAAGCTCAGTATATTTTAATACGTCAGCTGATGACATATTGTACAACAACTTGGAGTCGATATACGAGGATCCATAAAACGGATGGTTAGAACCGGTGTTCGAATACAAATTGAATAAGAAGGAAGGTTCAAGAGATTGTATCTCAATTATCGGATAATTGAGCTTATTGAACTTTTTCGCTGCTACAGTAATTCCTCCAAATGTAGATCCACCCTGATCGATTCTGTATTTCATCCTGTTATCCCACTTGCCAAGACCGTTTGCTGTGGATAAATAATCTGCTGAAGTAACATAATTTGATATAAATATTCCGTCACAATAGTACACCATTGAATCTACAGCTGCTTGAGGGTTGGAGTAATTACTTCCCATCCAGCCTTCATAAAAATAAAACTTAGCTCCATACCGGTTGCACATTGCTTTCGTTAATCGCAACAGAGTAAAGCATCCTGCATAATCAAGAGTATTCCAAGGTTCTTTTTCGGTCAGGGGCGCAACGACTGCACGTAGATCAGGATATGAAGTATATAAAGCATCCCAACCAGCTATTTCAGAAGTTTCCCTGATATCACATGTAATTAATTTAATACCGTAAGAACTCACTGCCTTGCGGCAAAAAGTCGCAAACTTAATTCTTTCTGCAGATGTGGTCAAAGAATTCCGGGCATAACAGTTAACCATGTTTCCTCCCTTGTTTTTTAAATACTGAAGGAATGAATTTTCACTAGTGGTATTTCCAATTGTCAATTCACTCGGAGTGGTATAAACTCCGAACCATTCAGAAAGTACCTGATTATTTATTTGCACTTCAGAAGAAGAAATTTTGGATGTCACAGAAGGCTCAATGAGTGATTCCTCTTTTGAACATGAAGTGAAAAACAATGAAACGCTTACCAGGATTAATGCCGCAATGGAATTAAGTCCTGAATAGATTTTCTTTTTTACCATTTGTTTTTTTGTTTTAGTTAGGGTACAATTATCCCATGATTGGTCTGTAAAACCATCTCAAATAGATAACCTAAAATATTATGTTTAATGTAAAACCGAGGATTATCACCTTACTTGTAGGTCAATAATTCTACTCTACTGTAATTAGTATCTCGTGTTTTTTGTGTCCGCCGCCGCGTTCACATTGGTAGTTTAATAACAGAGGATTATCACCTTACTTGTCGGTCAATAATTCTACACTACTGTTTTTGGAATCTCGTGCATTTTTGTGTTCGCCCCCGCGATCACAATGGTGTTTAAATTACCGAGGATTATCACCTTACTTGTTGGTCAATAGTTCTACACTACTGTTATTGGAATCATTTGTTTTATTGTTCTCCCCTGCGAGTACAATATTAATTAAATAATTAGGTGCTTAAATGAATAGCCGAATTTCCTGCATAATGGCTGTTTATTGACACATTTGTGCGATGATTTTTTGTTTGAAATGGAAGTAGCGGAAATTTTCAAAAGAAAACTTTTCCCATTTATATCTGCAATTCTTTTCCTAAATAATTCCTCCACTCAAAGACACTAACTCCAAAATTTAACTAGCTTTGGTTTTTACACAGCTGCTGTTGGTAGAAATGCTTTGATTGTATAGCAAATTCGAAATTATTAACCCGAAACAAACAAATCATGATTAAAACATTATTTCCTCTTGGATTTTTTTTCTTTATCATTTTTGCTGCTCAAGCACAAAAGGAAGGAAAACCCTTAGTTGATTCATTAGAGCAGGTTCTGGAAAGAACTGATATCAGTCCAACTGACAGAGTTGATGTTTTGGCAAAACTGGCCTATGAATATCGTAATCTTTTACCCAGTAAAGCAATTGCTTTTGGGGAACAAGCCGAACAATTAGCAGAAGAGATTCACTATGAAAAAAAGCTAGGAGAAATTTATTTGTATCGGTCTTTCGCTTACTCCTTTTTTAATGACATAATTAAGTGTTATGAATTTGCCATATTGGGATTAAAATACAATACAGATTATAAAATGAATGATCTGCTTCCTATTTCAAAACAAATGGCATTGTTTACCAATCCGAATATTTCAAAAGAGGCTGAAAATATTTCTTTACATAACATATTGCCGGAAGTAAACGGTATTAAAGATAAGGTATGGTACATCAAAACAATAGGTGGCTTGGGAAATGAATTTAAACAGATAGGAGCAGATAAGGAAGCGGATAGCTTAATAGGTTTAGCGATAAAAGAATCCGTAAAATGCAATCAGAAATTTTTGGAAATGCACAACCTTGCAAGAGTAGCCGGCTCGCTTGGTAATCAAAATAAATATGATTCTGCTATATATTTAATGAGAAAAATAATTACTTATTTAGAGACGATTGACGAAAAAAGAATTAATTCGGAATTACTTTGTTCACTTTCGGAAATCTATTTAATTAAATTTAAGAGTACGCCACTATCAATATACCTTGATAGTGCGGAAATATTTGCAGATTTATCATTACATAAATGTCTGGAAATTGAATATCAAACTCAAATTCTCACTTGTTATAATCTATATTACCAAATAAAGAAAGAAAAAGGTGATTCAAAAGGAGCAATGAATTTTCTTGAAAATTTTGTTGTCCTCAATGATAGTGTATATGGACAAAATTCAAGAAGTAGATTAGAAGGAATTGCTATTAAGCAGCGGGATGAAATTGCAGATGCACAATTAAAAATAAAAGATGTTGAAGTGGCCAGGCAAAGGGTTTATTTCTATACGGCATTAGCCGGAATCGGATTAACTGCGCTACTGTTATTTTTTGTCTATATAAATTATAAAAACCAAAAGAAATCAACAGCTATTATTATCAGCGAAAAACAACGAAGCGAGGAATTACTCTTAAACATTCTGCCCTCAGAAATGGCAGAAGAACTGAAAGCTAACGGCACCACCAAGGCAAAAGCATTTACATTGGTAACCGTAATGTTTACTGATTTCAAAGACTTTACCTCAGTAAGTGAAAAAGTGAGTGCTGAATTATTAGTTGCCGAAATTCATCATTGCTTCAGCGCCTTCGACCGCATTTTGCAGAACTATAAAATAGAAAAAATAAAAACTATTGGCGATTCCTACATGTGCGCAAGTGGATTGCCTGTACCTAATTACACGCATGCAAAAGATATGGTGAGCGCTGCTTTTGAAATTCGAAATTTCATGCTCGAGCGAAAAAAAGAAAAAATAGCCGCTGATGAAATACCATTTGAACTCCGAATAGGCATTCATACCGGTCCTGTTGTGGCAGGAATAGTTGGCATCAAAAAATTTGCTTATGACATCTGGGGTGATACAGTGAACCTTGCTGCACGTATGGAACAAAATTCGGAAGCAGGAAAAATTAATATTAGTGGTAGCACTTATGAGCTGGTTAAAGATAAATTCACCTGCACACATCGCGGAAAAATTCAGGCGAAGAATAAGGGAGAGATTGATATGTATTTTGTGGAAGCTGCTTTATAGCACGAATACTTTCTTAGCTGTTTTTTAGTTCCCGCTAAGTGGAATGTTCAAAAGAAAACAATCTCCAATACCATCACCTTTGAAATTCGCAAACACGTAAAACGATAAATTGGGTTCTTTGGGAGAGTCGGCTGAGAGAGGGTTTCTACTTACCAGCAAAGAAAAGTTTTATAGTGAAAGGACATGACACTATACTAAAGATCCTTTAAAATTTTTCCGTCCAATGTCTTACTCAAAAACCTCTTCACTAAAGAATACTGCCCGGCCCTTTCCACATCCTTTTGGTCACCCGAGGAAGTAAGCATAAAGATAATGCACTTATTTTTGATAGCATCAGGAAGCAATTTAAACTCATCCAAAAACTCAAACCCATCCATCTCAGGCATCCTAATGTCAAGAAATATATAATCAGGCATCAGCTCTGTTTCATTGCGTATATCGTCAAGATACTTCAACGCATCTATACCAGACGAATGAACAATAATATTCTCAGAAACACCGTTTTTCAAAAGTATGTGCCTTGTTAAATAATTATCAACTTCATTGTCGTCAATCAGCAGAACGTTCTTTGCTTTCATCATTTAATAAATTAGGAATAATAACTGTAAATTTTGACCCAACACTTTTTTGTGATTCAACCGAAATACTTCCCTTCAGTTTTTCAATAGTCTCTTTCACAATATATAAACCAAGCCCTGAACCTGTTGACTGTTTCGAAGCCCTGTAAAACATGTCAAATATTTTTCCCTTGGCGCTTTCAGACATCCCTATGCCATTATCCTTTACCACAATGATAGCATTTACTTTAAACGTCTGTATCACTACTTCAATAAATGAATCCGTTTTCAATAAATCCCGATACTTAATAGCATTCGAAATCAAATTACTCAACACCATATTCACGCGCCTTTTATCGGAAACAAACTTCTCCTTTTCAACTATCTCCACTCTCAAGTTCATCCCGCTTGTACCATCCATGAATTTCAGGTTTTCTCTCACATCCTGCACAGCTTTTTTGAAATCTATTTCCTCCCTCTCTACTTCCATCCGCGAATTGCGCGAGTAATCAAGAATCCCTTCAATAAATCGATCCAGCTTTAAAACACTTTCTTCCATCATCTTCAAATGTGCGATTTGCCTCACATTACCTCCTTCGGTCTCTTCACTCACCATAGCTATCATTCCCAGCAAAGATGAAAGTGGCGCCCGCAAATCGTGCGAAGTGCTGTAAACAAAACGATCCAGTTCTACATTAGTTTTAACAAGTTCCTTATTTTGCTCCTTTAGAAGTTCCTCATTTTTCTTTCTATCAGTAATGTTGGTAAGGAATGACTGAATATAAGATTCTTTACCTACTTTGATTAAACTTGACGACACAGCAAAAGTAACAACACTGCCATTTTTGTGGTAATGTGTTGTTTCAAATTGAAGTTGTTCGCCTGATAAAACACGGGCGAATATTTCAGGAAGAATTTTTAGCATTTCAGGTGTATCCAGCTGTTTGACATCCATCTTCAACATCTCATTCACACTATATCCATGCATCTCAGCAAAAGACTCGTTCAAACCTAAAATTTTACCTCTCTCAGAGAGAAAGACTATGCCTTGACTTGCTTTCTCAAATAATGTCTTGTACCTCAAAGCGCTCTCACTTAATGCATCTACAGCCTTCCTCTTTTCTGTAATATCCTCATTCACTGCAAGAAAATTGGTGATAATACCATCCTTATTTCTGATAGGTGAAATTACTGCGCTTTCCCAATACAACTCGCCATTCTTCTTTTTGTTTTGAAATACTCCATGCCAGTTTTCGCCCGATAGTATCGTATCCCATAATTTCTTATACTCCGCCTTCGTGGTTTGACCTGTATTTAACAACCTTGGGTTTTTGCCAATTACCTCTTTAATAGTGTAACCTGTGATTTCTAAGAACTTCGGATTTACATAAACAATATTTCCGGACAAATCGGTGATGACGGTGATAACAGGACTCTGCTCAATGGCTACGGAAAGGGTGTGGATACTCTCTTCATCTTGTATTTTCCTTTTCTCTTCATTCTTGCGGGCTGTAATATCACGTTGAATGCCCAGAAAACCGACAATGTCATTATTATCATCCAGTATCGGATGGGCAGATGCTTCCACATCAATCGTTCTACCATCCTTGTGCGTATTTTTATATTGATTCGCTTTCACATTCTTTTTCTCCAATAGCGTTTTCCAAAATTGATCGTAATCTTCTTTTGAGTAACCTTCGCTTTTTAATATTCTCGGTGTAACCTTACCAACCACTTCTTCTGCAGTATATCCATACATCCTTGTAAATTCAGGATTAACAAAATCGAAGATCCCATTTTTATCCGTCATAAAAACAACTTCAGTGGAATTTATTATAGCCTTACTTAATCTTTGCTGCTCTCTTTCCGACTGCTTGCGCTCGGAAACATCATTTATAACTCCTACCACAAATTTATCTCCCAAAGGATCAGAGAATAGAATTTTTCTTGTAATAAGAGTTCTGTGAACACCTAAATCATCAGTAAGTAGTTCCTCGCTAATATTTTCTTTACCTGTTTTAAATACTTCTTCATCTTTAGCAATGAATACTTTCATCTGTTCTTTCTCAATAAACTCAATTCCGGTAGTGCCAATAATTTTTTCACGCAAAAGGTTATGAAGCAAACAGAAGGCATCGTTCACCAAAATAAACTTATGTTCAACGTCTTTAACGAAAATTGGTGATGCTACTGAATTAATGATATTTTCCAAATACTTCTCTGATGTCAAAATCTTTTCTTCGCTTTCTTTCAACACCTCGTTGTTCTTTTTCATCTTCCGGTTCGCTATCGCAATTATGAACCCTAAAAATAAAACAAAAATGGAGCAAACAAAAATGGAGTAATTAATACGCATTGTAAAGTGGTAAACTTCATGCTGAACTTTCAATAATTCAAGAGAAACATGAGCATCTGCATAATTTGATAACAGGACTAATTCATCTTCAAGTTTGTTAAATAGTAAACGCTGTTGTTGTATCTTTAGTTCAATAGCCTTCACATTATTTGTGCGGTCGAGTGCTATTAACTCATCTCTTACTTTCGTATTTATACTCTTGGCAGAAATTACATTATTAAACAGGCGATGCTCAATAGAATCCTCTATCATCTTCTCATACTTCCCAAATTTTTCAATCAATGCATCATATCGCTCATTTATCAGTGCTTCTTCCCTATCCATGTCACTGCTCTCAGTAAAAATCGCATGCCTCATCAAAGCTGTCTGTACCATAGCCGCACTCCCTTTCATTTCGCCTAGTAGGTTAAGCTTTGTTGTGCTGTATTCTGCAATTTCATTATATTCAATCATCACCTTCTTAAATTCAATTCTTGTTATAATAATAACACTAATTAAGAAAGCAATAAGCAACACAAAAGCGCCGATGAGCAGATTTCTTATGTCGATGTTTTTTTGAAAATTGATTTTCATGGATTGATTTTAATTTTCAACGTGAGATGACGATGTTTTATCAGTTTCTTCCATCCTGTTTATTAAGTTGAAATCCAAAAAATGTTTAATTAATTCAACACCTGGTGTAAAGAGCTCTTCTCCTGTACCACCCATTGCAGCTAAGTTATTATTACAGTCAACTTGAGAAGCCACCTCTGAAAATACGGAATTGGAAGAGGGGGCAAAAGCACTACATAATGTAAATTGCAAAGCACTCATAATTGAAAAATTAGCTACAGAAATGATCCGACTATGCACAATTCTACAGATTAATTCAATGCTCCTTTATGACATATGTCATTTAGTTTTGAAACAAATAAAGGTTGCTCGTTTTTTTACAAAGAAAAAGCTAAAATTTTTTCGCTATAACAGGGTTACAACACAAATTCAATGTTTTTTCTCGACAATTTCATATTTATAAGCTAGAATATGGAACACGCACCACGATAGGAAATGTTATACTTAGATTTAATGCACCTCAGACGTAATAACAATACTTCTGCGTGAAGCAAAGTCACCGCTTCTCAACTCAAGAAGATAAAGCCCTGCTGAAATGCCGTTCACATCAAAGCGAAGAGCATTGGTTCCTGCTGTACTTTCATGTTGGATAGTGCGAATGATTTTCCCGGATAAATCAATGATGGAAATATTTGTCGTTTCATCTCTCTTTGATTGATAACTAATCATTGCTGAGCCATGAGCGATAGGGTTTGGGAAAACAGTTAACAAATTGCTATTTGCTTCCGGAGAAAAAGCGCCGGCAAGAACATCAGCAATTTTTACAATCATAGAATCAGCACTAAATTCACCTGCATCAGACCAGCCGATGGTTGCATCATACATCTGAATAGGGTCGGTGTTGATCGGTGTTGCGTTATCAATTAAAAAATATGTTTGAAAAAAATCTACTGTTGCAAAAATTCCAAGATCGGAACGGAAAATAAAACAACCGGCATAATTTGGAATAGCCCCAATATTATACACATTCAATCCGGGAGAAGGAGTACGCGAAATCCAACTTAACCCACCATTTGTTGTGTAGTAAATAGTATGAGTTCTATCTGCAATTGCACCGTTATTTCCATCATTCATGGAAACTTCGTTTGTACCTCCACCTACCGAAGTAACTTGCCAGTTATACCCTTTATCATTAGAATAAAAAACATTGCCCAGTCCTGTAGGAATCCAGATGCTGTTTCCTATATGTGAATATTGATTGAAGTAAGTATACTCACCTGAAGTACTTGAAGGTATGTTAGATGATGAAACACGACTCCACGAAGTACCTCCATCGGAAGTTGTGTAAATCTCGAGAGCATTTCCCACTGGCCCGCCGACAGCAACGCCGGAATCTGCAGAAAAGAAGCAAATAGCTGTAAGGTTAGAAGCGTTGTAAGAAAATTCTGTTGACGATTGCTGTAGCCAATTAGCTCCGCCATCGGAAGTTTTCCAAATAGAATTCAAAGCAGTGCCATTTATATCATACATTCCGACCCAGGCAGTATCACTGTTACGTGCAAAAATGCAGGTTGTACCACGGTCCTCTAATTCAGGAACTGTTCCGATACTGAAGCTTGCACCTGCATCGGTAGTTTTGATAAAAGTTTTCGAATTGGTCTGCCCGCCATTATAGCCATAGGTAGCAGCCCACATCACATCATGCTGCGGAGCACTAATATAAAGCGGGATGGCATTGTAGCCTGTCAAATCAAGAGGACAAAGAACAGCGTATTGTGCCTGTGCTGCAGACGTGATTAAAATTGAGAGAATGAGGTTCCGAAAGTTTTTCATGCGGCTGGTTTTTAGATGAGCAAATATAAATAAAATCAATAATTTAGAAAACCGGAAAAAATAATTCTTACTCAACAGCTGGGTTGAATTTGTAATGGCATGGTACTTCAAAGTCGAAAGAGTGATTCTACCGAAAATAAATGATTTTTACTTAAAAACCTTGTTTTTCTTCTATCGAAGATCCAATTTCGAAAACTGAAATATTACCAAATAAAACTCTATGCTCTCGAATGGATGGAATGTTAAACAGATGACGAGCGTAATGTAGGATGATTGTTCAACGCCTAAATATATCTTATCTTTCGAGAGCCTACAAAATGAAACAAACAGCAACAAAGACGACTTGGAAGAACCAACCAATAAACAATCCCAAACGGATTAGCATTATTATGAATTTTACCAACCGACAATTTTCAAAGTTGACCATTGGACTTATTCCACAACAAATGGAAGACAAGTGGTTCATATTTTACGAAAACAATTGGCTTTACTTTCATCGTTCGTGGACTGGTTTCGGACTTTATAAAGCACAACTGATAAAAGAAACAAACGGTTATTCTATAATTGAATTTTGGGCTGAGAGAAATAATGCCAAATATAAAAACGAAGACGATAATACTGACATTGAAAACATTTCGTTTCTCATCGCAAGAGGACTTTTAGGAATTGATGTTCGTAAAATCTATGAGGCCAAAAACACTAAATCAGAAATGGATGTCATAAAATCTTGGAGCTTCTTCGGGCGTCTTTTGATTACTAATTAAGGTGTAAATTTTCCCGACAAATAAAATCTTCTTGGTGGTTTTAAAAAAACAACACTGAAACACTGAAACATTTACCTAGGAATTCCCAATATTATAATTAATTTTACGTCAAAATCGAACTTATGCGCATCATTTCTACACTCGTTCTTGCTCTTTTTGTTTTTACCAATTCTTTTGCGGACACAGAGCCTGACAATAACAGTTACATTACAGCGGATACAATTTCTCTGAACGACAGTGCAACCGGATCGGTAACATCCGTTACAGATGTGGAAGACTACTATCGAATTGTAACAACGTCTGATGGTAATTTAGAGGTTACTGTTACCGGTTCAACGACTGATTTTATTTATCTGCACGTCTTCGATGTTGATGGCATTTCCGTGCTTGCAACGAGTACTAATACCGGTATCACAGGAGCGACGGTTACGGTTTACGGGCAGGCTGCCGGTACTTATTACATAAGAGTTGCACAACTAACAAATGGCACCAACACTTATAATCTCACCAATACATTTACTGCCGAAGTTAGTGCTAACGATGCCGAACCAAACGACTCGATAACTACTGCTTTAATCCTACCACCCGACAGTACGGTTCAGGGACATATCGGATTCAAAAATAACGGAGGTACATTCGATGGTAACGACTATTATCAAATTACTACTGCCTATGACGGGAGTCTGAAATTTTCTGTGCTTGGCACCGAAGCCGCCTACATATATATTTACCTGTACGACAACAACGGCACTACTCAGGTTGCCTCTAGTACCAATGTTGGTACTACCGGAGTTGAACTAACTGTTAACGGCTTGGCGGCAGGAACTTATTATCTCCTCATAGCCACCTTCAGTGGTTCGAATTACAATGGCTATACTCTAACCGACAGCCTCTTCAGAGAACTTCCGGTAAATGATAGCGAACCCAACGACACCATCACTACAGCTAATACATTTTCCCCTAACTCAACTATTTCAGGACACATCGGGTATCGCTTCAATGGCGGGGTTCGTGACCAACTTGATTATTGGAAAATAATTACAACCGCTGTAGGCGATATAAATATTCATTTCATCGGCACTCAGGATTCGTATTTATACCTCACTCTTTATGACAGTACAGGAATAACCCCTGTAGGAGGAAGCAGCGGAAATGGTACATGGAACCTGGATTTTATTGCAACAGCACAACCTGCAGGAAATTATTATCTCCGCATCGCTGCCTTCAACGGTCCATATTACAACGGCTATACTATTACAAATACAGCAGCTACTGCCGATATTTCTGTTACAGACAACAGTAATAATTTCAAGCTCTTTCCGAACCCAACTATTGGAAAATGCTCTGCTTACTTTGAAAGCCCAACTACTCAGGAAGCTATTATTACAATAAAAGATTTGTCGGGCAAAACCTGTTATACGGAAAATGTCTACCTTCAAAATGCAAATTCCTTCCCTCTCAATCTTGAAGAGTTAGCGAATGGAATTTACCTGGTTCAATTGAAAATGAATGATGCTGTGATCTTAAAGAAATTAGTTGTCAATAAATAAAACGACAATTTCATATTAAGACAAAATAATCAACAACTTGTCTCCTCAACTCCAGGCGGAATGCCGCTTGATGTTTTTTTTAATTCTAAAGCGCGTTCCTGATTTTCGCTTAACATTCTACCTGTCATGTTAGGTATTTATAAATTATAGCTAGCGAATGAAGAGATTATTTTCCTTTTGTAAGGCTCTGCTGAGAGGATAAATTATTTTATGTAGAAAGAAGTACAGAAAGCACAGGATATATTTAATATAAATATTTTCCCTATATTTAAATTTTAAAAGATAAAAAACAGCGTTATTCTACAAAATAAAATTCACACAGTCACACACACTACTTAATTTCACTGTAATGCCCAAAACAGTTCTCACACCCTTCTTATTACTTTTACTTTTAAACTCAATCTGCGCTCAAACACGCTATATTCCGCTTCGTATTTCGGATGATATTGTGTTTGATGGCAAACTGAATGATCCTTGTTGGCAATTAGCCTTGCCGATGACCGATTTCGTGCAGACAGATCCTGTGCCGGGTGCAGCTTCAACTGAAAAAACGGATGTCCGCATCGTTTATAATAATGACTACTTGTGCGTGGGTTTTCATTGTTATGACAGCATGCCTTCGAAAATCGTAAAATTTTTGATGGATAGAGATTTTTCACTTGGGCAAGATGACGGAATTTCTGTTCAGTTGGATACTTATAATGATAAAAGTACAGCAGTAGTTTTTGTGACGAACCCATTAAGCGGAAGATTTGACTCTGAAATCTCAAACAATGGCGACAATATGAATAATGATTACAATAATTTCTGGGATGTCATTTCAGTTCTTGACAGCACCGGCTACACCTGCGAATTGAAAATACCTTTTTCGTCTTTACGCTTTGTACAAAAAGAAAAAACGGTGATGGGCTTTCGCTTTGCTCGCTTGATTAAAAGAAAAAACGAGTTATGTACTTATCCGAAGTGCGATTCATCGATCACCAATCAATGGAATAATGTAAGCCAAGAAGCAGAACTTGAATTTGATAATCTGATCACTAAAAAACCGATCTATGTAACTCCATTTATTATCGGAAACTGGGATCAAGAAAATAAACTTAACAGCACTGAAACTGCTTATGATAAATCAAACAGTTATTTTTCCCGTCATCATTACGCCAAGAATGAAACGTTGGACAAAATTTTAAGTAACATGGGCGTCGATGTAAAATACGGACTTTCCAAAAATTACACTGTGAACCTTACTGTGAACACTGACTTTGCTCAAGCAGAAGTCGATAATCGCATCATCAATCTCAGTAAATATGCAGTAAACCTTCCGGAGAAAAGAAACTTCTTTTTAGAGTCGAAAAACTATCTTAGTTATTCTGTCGGCTATGGAACACAGTTATTCAACTCCCGAACAATAGGACTGCAGGACGACTATGTTGTTCCGATCATCGCCGGTGTGCGTTTGACCGGAAAACAAAATGGCTGGGCCGTCGGATTTCTAAACATGCAAACAACAGACATGATTACGGAGAAAATACCGGCACAAAATTTCACAGTTGCGCGCTTAAGAAAATTTTATGGTGACAAAGGAAGTTTCTGGGGCGGTATTGTAACAAATCGAATTTCCGTTAAAAATAAATCAGTCTCTAATCAGAGTGTGGCTCTAGATGCAGTTCACCATTTCAACGACAAATGGTTTGCAGGTTTTGGAACAGCAGCAACCTATGATCCTATGGTGAATACAGCTTTTGATCAAAATTCATTTCTAAATTTGTTTGCTGCAAAAAGTGTAAATGAAGGTTATTCTCATAGCCTCGACTTGGAATTGGTTGGTGAAAAATTCAATCCGTCGATGGGCTTTAATCCTGAAACCGATTATGGTTTTATTTCAGTAAGTAATGGAAAAAGGTCAAGAATAAAAGGGACTCATGCTATTAATTACTGGGCCATCAATACACAAATTGAATATCGCCGGAAGATTCAGTCAAAATTAACAGAGACAAAATTCGGGAACATCATTGCAAGCATTTTATGGAAAAAAGGTTCAGCCTTAGATGTAACGCCGATTGCCTATAAAGAAGATCGCTTGTTCAGCACCTGGGAATTGAACAACCACATCACTATTCCTGAAGGATATTACCACATGACTACTTCCGATGTGAATTTTTATTACGATGAATCAAAAAGTTTTACTGCCAATATTTTTATCAGCCATGGCGATTTTTACGGCGGGGTTATTACTTCTTTAAATCCATCAGCAAAATATATTATCAACCGGTTTTTTCGGTTTGCAATAACTTACGAATACAATCAGATCAATTTTCCGGAAAGTTTTTCTGATAATGGCGAGTCTGTTTACAAGAGCAACCTACTTGCAGTAAACCTTACTCTTACTCAATCCAGTAAATTCTCCATTAAGTTATTGGCGCAATATGATGATCAGAGTAAGTCTTTCGGGGGGAATTTACGAATCCGCTACAATCCACGTGAAGGAACTGATTTGTACATCGTTTACAATTCCTTGATGAACGTAAATCGTCTGGAAGCAAAACCTACTCTGCCATTGATTGATCAGCAGGCAATTGTGGTGAAGTATTCGGTGACGTTTGGGTTGTGAGAATATGGCGGTCTGTATGATTCGTTTTGCAGACTTATTTTATCTACGAAAAATCTGCGTTTGATCTGCGGAATCTGCGGGAAATAAATGCAGTTATTTTCTCCCGCTGATTTCGCTGATTTCGCAGAATAAAACGCAGATTTAAGGTGTCCTAAAGTCATTTGCTTAATTGCACTCAACTCAGTCTTCATTCACTAAAATGATAAAAACACCATTTGCTTTATTGCACCCTTGAAAAACGAACGACAAAAAACGAAATCTCTCTCCTAAGAAACGAACAAACACCTGTGAAAAGTATCCAAATTTTAATGTAACATACTTGCAGCTTTCAGGTACCTTTGCATCGCATAAGTTCACACCCCCTTATAGCTATTGCCACCCAGCTGATTTTAATAAAAATTGAAATTCGGCTCACACATTTTCTGTTGAAGAAAGAATTATGAAACAAATTAGTAAAACAGCTGAAGATATTGTTACGCAAATGCGTGCCTATTTTCAGGATAAAGCGAACAAGCGTCACTATACCAATGAAGAACCGCTCCGGTCTGAATTATTTACTTCCGGACAAATGGAAAAATATGGTAAGTCCCTTGCTGAAACCCATCGCTTAAGCAAAGAACGTGGAAAAGATCGCGTGCTTCCTCGTCTGGCAGATAATGAAAAAACACTTTTTGAAGTACAGACACTTTTAACGGACAAAGAAAATCCCGAGGCTCAAATTACTCCTGCCGGTGAATGGTTGGTTGACAATTTTTACCTTATCGAAGAACAGATTCGAACGGCGAAGCGACATTTACCAAAAGGATATAGCCAGAATCTCCCAAAACTTGCTAATCGAAGAGCAGCAGGGCTCACAAGAGTTTATGATATTGCTCTTCAAATCATTTCTCATAGTGATGGTCGCATCGATCTTGAAAGCCTAAGCAGTTTTGTAACATCGTACCAGTCTGTCACTCAATTAAAATTAGGTGAGTTGTGGGCCATTCCAATCATGTTGCGTTTAGCTTTAATTGAAAACCTTCGTAGGGTTTCTGCAAAAATCGCAATCGATAGAATTGACCGTAACCTCGCAGATTATTGGGCTAAACGTTTACTTGAAACTGCAGAGAATCAACCGAGCGATTTGATTATCACCATTGCAGACATGACACGCTCTAAGCCGCCTTTGGTAAGCCCATTTATTGCTGAGCTTACCCGCCAGTTGAGCGGCAAAGGGCCAGGCCTTGCTCTTGCTCTTTCGTGGGTTGAACAACGTCTATCAGAAGCCGGCCTTACCAGTATTGATCTTATCTCTTCTGAAAATCAAAAACAGGCTGCAGATCAAGTATCCGTGAAGAACAGCATTAACAGTTTGCGTTCTCTGAGTGCAATGGACTGGGGCGACTTTGTTGAAGAGCACAGTATTGTTGAAACGATTTTACGAAAAGATCCGTCCGGCGTTTATCCTGATATGGATTTCCATACACGAGATCAATTTCGTCATGTGGTTGAACATGTTGCAAAAAAATCGAAATTATCGGAAGAAGAAGTTGCTCAAATTGTACTTCAACTTGCCAATGAAAGAGCTGCAACGAATTCAAGCAAAGACCGACAAGCTCACGTTGGTTATTATTTGATCGGAAAAGGTTTGATGCAAACGAGAAAAGCAGCGAAAATTTCTCAAAGTTTTTTCAATAACATTCGCTTTGTGATGCGACGAAGAGCGCTGTTGCTTTATCTCTCCGCTGTTCTGATTTTAACTTCTACTTTAACTGCAGGCGTCTATTATATTATTCGAAACGATGACCTTGGGAAAATAATCTTGCTGCTGATTTTAGGTGTGGCTTTTATTTGTATCAGTCAATTGGTAATTACACTCGTCAATTTTGCTTCAACACTTATAGTTAAACCGCGAATTTTACCGCGAATGGATTTTTCTGAGGGAATACCTGTTGAATTCCGCACCTTGGTAATCATCCCTTCTATGCTTGCCAATTTAGACGAGATCGACGAATTAGTAGAGGCATTGGAAGTGCGATTTCTCGCCAACCAAGATCCTAATTTACAATTTGGTTTACTTACTGATTTTACCGATGCAAATTCCGAAGTTCTTCCTCGTGATGAGAAAATGCTTGATCACGTTCGAAGAGGAATTGAAGAATTGAATGTTAAATACGGATTTACAGAAAACGAAATGTTCTTCCTTTTTCATCGCCCAAGAAGATGGAATAAAGATGAAAAAATTTGGATGGGTTATGAACGCAAACGCGGAAAGCTGGCAGAATTAAATGCAATACTCCGAGGTGAAGGGCATGATCGTTTTTCTTTTATCGTGGGTAAAACAGAAACGTTATTAGACATCAAATATGTAATTACCCTCGATGCAGATACTCAACTACCACGTGGTACTGCATGGAAATTAATTGCCTCAATGGCACATCCTCTTAATCGTGCTTTTTTCAACGAGGAAAAACAGCGCGTTACGCAAGGATATGGAATTCTTCAACCAAGAGTCGCTGTAAGTTTACCGGATATTACGGCTTCTCATTTTGCAAAACTTCATGGCAATGAGCCTGGAATTGATCCTTACACAAGAGCTTCATCCGACGTATATCAGGATCTGTTCTTCGAAGGCTCGTTCATTGGTAAAGGTATTTATGATGTCGATATTTTTGAGAAAGCACTTGGTGGAAAATTCCCTGAGAACAGAATCTTAAGTCATGATCTTATTGAAGGTTGTTACATCCGTTCCGGATTGATCAGCGATATTCAATTGTTTGAAAAATATCCAACCACTTTTAAAGCTGATGCCAAAAGAAGGATGCGTTGGATCAGAGGCGACTGGCAAATCGGCGCCTTCTTTACTCCTTTCGTTCCGAATGTAAATCATCGCTGGCAAAGAAATAAACTTTCTGCTCTCTCGAGATGGAAAATCTTTGATAATATCCGACGCAGTCTTGTTCCAATTGCATTAACCGTTTTTATGCTCTTGGCTTGGCTTGTTTTGAAACACCCCTTCTTTTGGACACTTGCTATCTCCGCTATAGTTGTTTTTCCGATTGTTACTTCTTCTGTATGGCAATTATTTAAAAGACAAAAGGACATTGTTTTTACGCAACATATAATCTTGTTCAGCCTCAATGCAAGTAGTGTCTTCGTGCAAATTATTTTTACGCTCATTTGTATTCCGTATGAAGCCTTCTACAGCTTCCTTGCAATTGTAAGGACAACATGGAGAATGACCTTCTCTCATAAAAAACTTCTGGAATGGAATCCGTCAGCAATTGAAGACCGCACTAATCCTTCAAGTCTCTTATCTTCTTTTATCACAATGTGGTTTGAACCATTTTTGGCCTTATCAACGCTAACGTATCTTGTTTCAAATTCCTCACATAGAATTGCAGCCGCTTTACCTATCCTTCTTTTATGGATACTATCACCATTCATCACATGGTGGATGAGTCGGCCTATTTCAAGAAAAGCAAGTGCTCTTTCAAAAGATCAGATTATATATCTTCGAATACTTGCCAGAAAAACGTGGGGATTTTTTGAGCGTTATGTAACATCAGAAGACAACTGGCTTCCGCCCGATAATTTTCAAGAACGTCCTACTCCTGTTATTGCACATCGCACCTCCCCTACTAACATTGGTCTTTACCTTCTGTCAAATCTTACAGCTGTAGATTTTGGGTACATGTCTGTTAGCAGAATGTTAGCCCGTACAAGAGACACATTCGAAACGCTAAACATTTTACCTAAACACAATGGTCATTTATACAACTGGTACGATACTGTTTCTTTAGATCCATTGATGCCTAGATATATTTCTACCGTCGACAATGGAAATTTAGTTGGACATCTCCTTACTTTAAAACAAGGGTTCCTGGAAATTCTCGACCAAAAGATAGTTGAGCCCAAAATATTTGAAGGCATTCGGGATACATTTAGTGTGATGAATGAAAATTTAAGTGCCGAAGATAAACAGCATTTTAAAAACTTTAAAAATGAACTTCATTTAGCTTGTGAAACACCACCTGCATCTGTAAATGAAACCATGATTTTTCTTAAGGAATTAGCTTCTCAGTTTTCGACTGCTTGCAGTCATGTTCATTTTCAATCGTATGGTCAGGCTCAGTGGTGGCAGAAAATTTTATCTGAACAAATCGATGGAGTGCTGGAAAACATGGACGTTCTCAAAGCCTGGCATCATATGGAAACTAGTCCTGAGAAATTTAAAAACTTAATACAGATTCAGAATCCTTCATTAGTTGAAATATCGAAAATCTCAATTTATCTTCCTCATGAAATAAAGCTCAGAAGAAATGAAGCAACATCATTGGAAGAAAATGAATGGTTGGATTCCCTTTTAGTTGCACTTGAAGCATCAGGAACTCTTGCTGATGAAAGAATTTCATTGATCGATGATCAAATCTTTGAATGTGATGAATTGTCGAATATAGAATGGAATTTCTTATATGATAAATCGAAACATCTCTTTACAATTGGATATAAGCCGGATGAATATCAACTTGATCCAAGCTTCTATGATCTCCTTGCTTCTGAAAGTCGCTTGGCCACTTTTGTAGGTATTGCTCAAGGGAAACTTCCGGAAGATAGTTGGTTTGCTTTAGGTCGTTTGGTTTCAAATCCAGGTCGAAAACCTGTGTTACTTTCCTGGAGCGGTTCTATGTTTGAATATTTAATGCCTTTGTTGGTAATGCCAAATTATGAAAATACTCTTCTCGACAGAACTTACAAAACATCAGTAGCCAGACAAATTGAATATGGAAATCAGCGCGGAGTTCCTTGGGGAAATTCGGAATCCGGTTACAATTTAACTGATGTCAATTCAAACTATCAATATCACGCTTTCGGTACACCGGGGCTTGGATTAAAAAGAGGTTTAGGAGAAGATCTGGTTATTGCACCTTATGCAACTGCACTTGCTTTAATGGTAGAGCCCGAGAAAGCATGTAAAAATCTCGAGTTAATGACGAGTGAAGGCTTTGAAGGCGAATATGGGTTCTATGAAGCAATTGATTACACGCCGGCGCGTTTGCCGCGTGGTCAAAGCAATGCTGTTATCTACTCTTATATGGCACATCATCAAGGCATGAGTCTATTGTCCATTGCTTATCTTTTATTGAATCAACCTATGCAAAGAAGATTTGCATCTGAACCAAGATTTAAAGCCAGTCTTCTTTTACTTCAAGAAAGAATTCCAAAAGCAACCTCTTACTACGCTCACACAACTCCGAGCAATGATATCAATTTCACAAAAGACGGGTCTGAAATTCGTATTTTAAAAACCCCGACTACTCCTATTCCTGAAGTTCAACTATTATCGAATGGAAAATACCATGTAATGATTACAAACTCCGGTGGAGGTTATAGTCGATGGAAAGAAATTGCTGTTACACGTTGGCGCGAAGATGCTACGTGCGACAATTGGGGAAATTTCTGCTACATAAGAGATCTTGACAACGATGCATTCTGGTCTGCAACTTTTCAACCTAGTTTGAAAAAAGTAAAAAACTACGAAGCTGCATTTTCTCAAAGTCGTGCCGATTTTAGAGGTTCAATGAACAGAATTGAAACACATACTGAAATTGTTGTTTCTCCTGAAGATGATATTGAAATGAGGAGACTAAACCTTTCAAATCATTCGGATCAGACGAGAACTTTGGAAATTACTAGTTATGCCGAAGTCGTTTTGGCTTCTGCAGCATCTGATGCAATGGCTCCTGCTTACAGCAATCTTTTTGTACAAACTGAAATTCAAAAAGAACACAATGCAATTATCTGTACTCGTCGACCTCGATCCACTAATGAACATCCACCTTGGATGTTTCATATGTTATGTGCAGATGGTGTAAGAGTTGAACATGTTTCTTACGAAACCAGTCGATTAAAATTTGTTGGCCGAGGAAATACAAGTTCGAATCCTGCTGCTATGCAAAAACCCGGGCCACTATCCGGAAGCGAAGGTTCTGTTCTTGATCCTGTTGTTGCAATTCGCTATAAGATTACATTGAAGCCTAGGCAATCTATTGCAATTGATTTTATAATTGGTATAGGAGAAAATCGTGAAACTTGCCAAAATCTGGTTGAAAAATATCAAGATCTACATCACAAAAACAGAATATTCGAACTTGCCTGGACACATAATCAGGTTGTACTTCGACATATCAATGCTTCAGAGCAAGATACTCAGTTATACAGTCGACTAGCCAGCTCTGTTATTTTTGCAAACTCTTTCTTAAGAGCAAACCCGGCTGTATTGATAAAAAACCAACGTGGTCAGTCCGGTTTATGGGGCTATTCTATTTCCGGTGATTTACCAATCGTACTTCTTAAAATTGAGGATCAGGAAAATGTTCTGCTGGTAAAGCAACTTATTCAAGCTCATCATTACTGGCAATTAAAAGGTTTGAAAGTTGATCTTGTAATCTGGAATGAAGATCATGGCGGATACAGACAATTATTGCAGAATCAAATTCAAGCTTTAATTTCTACAGAGGTAGCAGATAAACCGGGAGGAATTTTTGTAAGAGCTTCCGATCAAATTTCTATGGAGGATAGAATTCTTTTCCAAACAGTAGCACGTGTGATACTGAGTGATGCTGAAGGAACATTGGAAGATCATCTCAATCGTAAGGCTGCACCAAAACTGAATATTCCTTCACTCGTCTCTGTCGTTCAACCTGAAACTCAATCTGCAATTATTACAGAGCCTAAAGGATTAAAATTCTTTAATGGACTTGGCGGCTTCATTGCTGACGGAAGTGAATATGTTATCTCCGTTCATAATAAACTTCGAACTCCTGCTCCATGGTCGAATGTGATTGCAAATCCGAAGTTCGGTACTGTAATTTCAGAAAGTGGTCAATCGTATACTTGGGCTGAAAATGCTCACGAATACAGACTCACTCCATGGAATAATGATCCTGTTTGTGATCTTGGTGGCGAAGTATTTTATATTCGCGATGAAGAATCCGGAAAATTTTGGTCAACAACACTTTTACCTCGTCCGGGAAATTCTTCTTACACTGTGAGACATGGAATGGGCTATAGCGTTTTTGAATATTTAGAAGACGGAATCAAATCTGAAATGTGGGTTTATGTTGATATAAACAGTGCTGTTAAATTTACTGTTCTAAAAATCAAAAATAGTTCAGGACGACCACGTAAACTTTCTGCGACAGGATATACTGAATGGGTAATGGGCGATATGCGACCTAAAAATGCAATGCACATTTTTAGTGAATTAGATGCAACAACGGGTGCTCTGATTGCGAAGAACCCTTACAACACTGAATTCCCCGGCCGAGTTACGTTCTTTGATGTAGATGAAAGAAAAAAATCTTTCACTTCAGACAGAGCAGAATTCATTGGCAGAAATCAGTCATTGCAAAATCCGGATGCCATGAGCAAAGTAAAACTTTCCGGAAAATTAGGAGCAGGTTCTGATCCTTGCGCTGCTCTTCAAATTCCATTTGAATTAGATGAAGGAGAAGAAAAAGAAATTATTTTCCGCCTTGGTACCGGAGTTGACATGTATGATGCAAGCAATCTTCTAAAGCAATTTAAAGGAAGTGAAAAAGCTGCAAATGCTCTTCAAGGAGTCAGAGATTTCTGGAAAAAAACATTGGAAGCAATTCAAGTTGAAACACCTGATGACGCTACTAACATCCTTGCGAATAACTGGATCACGTACCAAACTCTTTCGTCCCGCTTATGGGGACGCAGCGGATATTACCAATCCGGCGGCGCTTTCGGTTTCCGTGATCAACTTCAAGATGTATTATCCCTTCTACATGCACAACCTGAGTTAGCACG
>CAYHCU010000013.1:0-27100 GCA_964355035.1 uncultured Flavobacteriales bacterium
CGGGAGAAAAATGAACGCTAAATATTTTCCCGCAGATTCCGCAGATTCCGCAGATAAGGCGCAGAAAAATTTAGTTTGTTTTGAGATTTAATTTCATTCAACAATTTAACAATATGAATTCCCAATTTTTAAAAAACTATCTTCAATGGATGTTCTGCGAAAATCTGCGCAATCTGCGGGAGAAAAAAGAACGCTTAAAAATTATTTAACCCCCTCCACAAAATACATTTCAATTACTCCTTTATTCTTGGCTTCGATCATTCCACGATGTTTGAAAATGAATTTGTCTTTCACCAATTCATAAGTAGTTCCGGAAATATTTACTTTTCCTGTCTCGCCACTACTTTCCATTCGTGAAGCTGTATTTACGGTGTCGCCCCAAATGTCATATGCGAATTTTTTTATTCCGACAATTCCCGCTACAACCGGTCCGGTGTGAATGCCCAAACGTAATTCGAAAAATGGTTCTCCTTTAGCAATTCTTGCTTCTTTGTTGGCAAGAATAAAAGCCTGCATTTCCAAACCCGCTTTGATCACATCAACCGGATGTGTGCTATTAACCACTGGTAATCCGCCGGCGCACATATAACTGTCACCGATTGTTTTGATCTTTTCAATACCAAATTTAGTGATAATCTTGTCGAATTCTGAATAACAATAATTAATCTCGCTTACCAATTCTTCCGCACTCAGCAATTCACTGGCTTGAGTAAAGTTTTTGAAGTCAGTAAACATGACTGTTACCAGATCAATACTTTTTGCTTTCGCTGTTCCTGTCGCTTTTAATTCTTCAGCGGTTTCTGCAGGTAAGATGTTTAACAACAATTCATCACTTCGCTTTTTTTCTTTCGTAATTCTTTTCTTTTGGAAGAATACAACAATCAGAAATGAAAGAACCACTGCTAAGCCACCTATAGTAGCATTCTTAATTGCTTTTTGCCGACGTAAATATAAATCTTGTAGCTCTTTGTCTTTCGTCATTAAATCTATCTGCCCTTGTTTTTTCTGAATGTCAAAATCAAATTGCAAACTGGCTAGTTTTTTATCTGTTGAGATATTGTAAAGCGTATCTTTAATCGTCGTCAATAAAAATTGATAATTATAAGCCTTGTCAAAATTCTTGGTCTGCGAATAGGATTTAGCGAGACCTTGATAAGCATCTTTTAATTCCAATTGAGCACCAAGGGTATCAGCTAAAACAACTGCACTTAAATACTTGCTGATAGCCATTGAATAATCCCTGGAAACTTCATATGCTTTCGCCATTCCTAAAAGTGATTGTAACATGTCGAGCTTTGCATCGAGTTTTTCTGCGTAAGTATATGCCTCTGTATGTTTCTTTATTGCTTTTTCAATTTCACCATCTTTTGTAAATACTTTTCCGATTGCATTGAGCGAATAGGGGTAGGCTTCTGTTTCTTCATACGCTTTCAATGATTTTTCAAAATACTCAATCGCTTTTTTGTCTTCCCCTTTGTTGAAATAAATTTCGCCAATTCCTACTGATGTGCTTCCAATTAAATTTAAATCATTAATAATTATGCTCAGTTCGAGTCCACGTGAATAATAATCCAGCCCTTTGTCCCAGGTTGCTCGTTTGTCTTTGTTATTATAAACGTTTCCAATGTTGCACAGTGCTGTGGCAATACGAAGCGTGTCTTTTAATTTTTCCGAAATCTTCAGCGACAATAAATAATTTTCAAGCGCCCTTGTTTCGTCGGTCTGATCAAAATAAACAGAACCAATATTATTCAAAATATTCGCTTCTCCTGTTTGATCCTTGATTTTTCTGAATTGCTCAAGAGATTTATCCCAGTAATTCAATGTTTCAAGATATTTTCCTTGCATGTAATAACCGATACCAATCCGTTTGTTTGCATAAGCCAATCCGCTGTAGAAATTTAATTTCTCGGCTAATATTTTTGCATCCAAACCAACGTTGATGGCTTCGTTTGGATTTGAACCCGCTAAATTTTTACTTAGCAAAAGCAATGTATTCACTTTGTTTGTGTCTTCCGGCAGACTTTTTAAAACGGACTGCAAACTGTCAACCGTGTCCATTGCATAGAGAGGTATGCTAAGACTAAATATTATTAAAAATGCAATAATTGATTTCATTAAGGGGTGCTGTTTGGGTGGGATGAAAGTAATGAAATAATTTCAATGAACGTAAAAACATCTTTTTCCCTTTGACTCGTGTGAATAAATGTACAGTAAATTCCTAAGAAATCTCGTAGCCTTACCTTTCTATCTCTCTTAAATGTGCGATTGCGTGTCATCCTGCAAGGATCTCGTGGGCTTTTAACACAACGGCAAAATAAATTTCGGATTTCGGATCAGGAGGGCGTTTAGTTCTCTCCCTAAGAAATGAAGGTGCCCCCATTAAATCACTCTCAACTTTTGAAGTTAATCAGTTTTAATTCGTAATATTCCCTCAAAAAAAAGACCGATAATCTCTATCGGTCTTTTTTAACATTGCATGAAATAAATTATTCTTTTATAATATTGAAGACTTTTGTTTCTTCACCATTTTGGATTCGGATAAAATAGATTCCGTTTTTCAGCATCGATAAATCAATTGTGATTCCCTGATTGGAAACGGAATAATTACCGGCAATACTGTAGGTTCTTCCTAACATGTCTGCAATCACAATATTCTCTTCTGTTATTTCAAATGGCGATACAATTGTTACCCGATTCAATACAGGATTTGGGTAGACAAGGTAATCAGTCGCTATACTTTCTTCTGAACCATCTTGTGCAATCATTCTGACATTGTTTCCCGGACAATGTGTAGAAGCGGAATTTGCAGTTGCAGTAACAGTAGTTAAGGTTGAAGACTGATATGTTTTTACTGTCCAGGTAATTGTTCCTGATGTAAATTTCACATCAAAATAACCGGTTCCCACATTAAACAATAGCGGTGCTTGTCCGCTGAAAGATGATGTAGATGTCAGACTGTTATTTGTTCCGGCGATCACATAAACCGGAGTCGTATTGCTGTTGGTGTATTTGAATTTAGCCAAATATGTGTGGCCTGATGCATCTCCTATCAATGTATCAACACATACTAAGGCCGGAATAATTTTACATGCTCCAGATCCTTTTGGATTAATGTACAATGTTCCGGTTTGGTAGACAATTGTGTAATTTGATGCATTCGCCAACACTAAACAGGACGGTGTAATTGTGTACAACCCTGCATTGCCGGTACATGACGGACTGATGTTATAGGATGGACCATTTACAATAGTGTATGGAACAGGACTAGTGATAGTTGATGTTCGTGTTGGAATTGATTGCCCTTTATTAATTACTTTGTTATCGGCCTTGCAAATAAGTGTTGCTTTTATGATTGTCATTGTTCCATTTGCCAGAGCTATTGAATAATTCGTTGCCGAACCCCCACTAAGCACAATTGGATAAGTACCAAAAACAGAATTTGTAGTTGCTGTTGTTGATGCGCCAGGTTGTGAAATACTTCCCGGTGTATCACCATTCACAAAACCGGAATATGAAATTGTCAATGTTGGATTAACACTTCCATACACTTTTGTAATGTTATCAGCAGTGGCTGTTAACGATGCAGGAGTAATTGTCAATACTCCATCATTCAATATCAAATCATAATTTAATGCAGAACCACCATTAAGTATAATTGGATAAGTCCCGACATTACTTGCAGCAGTTGCCGGTGAAGTAGCGGTCGGATTCGAAACAGAAGCATCGTTGTCACTATTCAGGAATCCTGAATAGTTTAAGCTAAATGTCGGATTTGCTTCGCCATATATCTTTGCATTATCAATAGCAGAAATTGTCAGACTTGCTTTGGTAATACTTAATGAGCCATCATTCAGACTTAAATTGTAATTGTCTGCTGAACCACCTGATAAGCTGATCGGATAACTTCCAAATGATGAATTAACATCTGCTGTCGTACTAATTCCCGGCTCGGTGATGTTCAAATTTGTATCGCTGTATTTAAATCCTGAGTAACTAATCGTTAATGGTGGATTTGCTGATCCGTAAACCTTTGTTTGGTTATCGGCAGTAGCAAATAAATCAGCTTTTGCCATATCCAGGTTTCCATTTACATATTCTACCACATAATTCGAATTTGCTACAAGTGGTAAGTCAGAAGGAAGAATTGTAAATTGACCTGCAGGAATAGTTGATGTTCCTGTCGAAACGTTTGAACTGTTCAGAAGTGAATAAGTAGGAATTCCTGAAACAGAGGATACTTCATCATCACTATATTGAAAACCTGTTATCACCGAAGTAAATGATGGATCGCTGCCATAAACCGAGGACTGATCATCGGCAGTAACAGTCAATGTTGCCGGCGTTACCGTCAATTTGCCAAGTATGTAAGTGATATCGAAATTTTCTGATAACAATGCTCCCGGAACAATTGCATGTTCACCGACATTTAATCCTGAAACAAGATTGACTGATTTATATTCAGCAATTGAATCGTCCGGCGGAGCAAGAATATCTGCTTCATCAAGTATGATCACTACGTTTTCATTGGTTGAGTCATTTACTGTGCTACTGTTCACAACTGCTCTTCCATTTACAACTGCTCTTCCATTTACAACAGCGCGTCCATTCACAACTGCTCTTCCATTTACAACAGCTCTGCCATTGACAAGTGTTGTAACTTCTGAATCTAATTGATATGCAAAAAGTGATTCGTTAGCAAGATCAATTACCAAGGTTGAACCTGTGTTTGTTTCAATACCATTCACAACAGCTCTTCCATTTACAACAGCTCTTCCGTTAACAACAGCTCTTCCACTCACAAGGAATGAAAGATTTTGTAAGTCTGCATTCACAACTGCTCTGCCGTTTACTAATCGACTGTCTTCTAATAATCCTAATGCAGGACTTAAATTTAATTGATGTTCTGCTTCAATCGTATTCAATAGTGCGCCTCTTTCTAATAGATCTACATTTGTTTCATCGTATTCGTAAATAAAGCCAATGTCACCAATACTCTGACCATATTGAACCGTTGTATCTCTTGCTGTAATTGTCATTGGCAATTTCTGATTTGATAGCTGGCCATCAACAAATTCATAGGTGTATTGTTCAAGTAAAGCAATATCATGTTCGATTGAAACATCTAATGTTCTGATCGAAGGACGAATGATGTACGATCCTACATTGCTTGTGTTGGTTGCAGGTGTTGTAAGGACTAAACTATCTAAGCCAATGTCAACGAGAGTTAAACCTGAAGTTGAAAATGGTAAACCGTCAACTGTAATCGTTGCCGATAAAACAGGAACTGCTTCACCATACTTTTTTGATTTATTGTCTGCAACTACTTTAATCTCCTTTTTTACAGGAGCAAAGAAAAAGAGTGAATCAGAAAAACCACCGTCATTTCCATTTGGAGTAATTGGTGGCGTGTATATTTGCACAGGAGGATTTCCAAAAAACGCAGAAATATTTGCTTGGGCCTGACTACTGTTGAGTATTGTTGTAGGTAATTCTATACCACGTACAATTATTACTGATTGTGCATTTAGGAAATCTCCGTCTACTGTAACAACGAATGGTGTTGTACCCGGTAGAGCACCTGAAGGAATATCAAGAGAAGTAATTACAGGTGTAGGTGCTGCAAATGTTGCCATTGCTTCATCGGCTCTGATAAATCCGTATCCTGAAGAGAAATCAAATCCGGGTGCCCCCATATCCAAAGCAGTTGATTGTAATATAGAGCGAACTTCTGCCGGTGATAATACCAGATTATAGAATTTTTTCTTTCCTTCAATTAATAATGCTGCAACTGCTGCTGCATGCGGAGCAGCAGCTGACGTTCCAAAGAAGTTTGGCTGTGCATCGTTGTCAATATTTTGTCCGCCTAAATTTACGGATGTATTTACTCCGTTTGGTGCAGTGAATTCCGGTTTAGAACGCACAACACCGTTGACAGGTGTTCCGCCAATAGAAGAGAAGGAAGCAATAGTCGGAGGGTTAACACCAAACGCAGGTGTGTTGGAATATAAAACTGCACCAACTGCCATTGCTCCATTTGAATTAGCTTGACCAACTAATGATGATGTACCATTGTTGTGCTCGGTAATTGTAGGCTCCCCACGGAAAACAATATACTTGAAATTAACGTTTGTGCTTCCGGATGCACGTACAATTAAAATGTTTGTGGATGTATTTGAGGTTACAGTGAATGGTAATACTTCTAATGGGTCACCACCAATATTCACACGGTTAAATCCAAATAGTTGTTGTCCATTATTGTCTGCTAAATAAATATCCAGATCATTAGTTGTTCCGGTTTGAGTTTGCCCAAGAGAATAAATTGAATCTTTCCATTGAAGAACTATTGTATAGGTACCCGGTGTAAGATTCATGGATTGGTAAATGTCACCACCACCAAAATCATGAGCTTGTCCGTTTACACCAGATGGTGGTGATGTTGGATTGAAAAAATCACTGTATGATTTATTTCCATAGTTTCCGGCAGCAGAGAAATATGAAACACCTGCTGCTGTTACGTCATCAACTGCTTTTGCAACAACACCATCTTCGAAAAATGGCTCTGTAATAAAAGTAACATCATCAACAATAATATCGCAGTTGTTTTGTTCCAACTGACGTATACCTTGCGCAAAATCTCCTGCGCTGATAAATCCTGTTCTAAATGCTAATGTAGCTTTTGGTGCTATATCATGAACGATCTGTAACATCGCTCGACCTTCGTCTGTTTGACGACCATATGGATATTCTTTCAAAACACTCACCGGAATTAAATTCCCATCCGGATTTCCTACTCCCGGTAAATCTCCGTTAAGCACATCTGTTAAGGCACCATTTAATGGGTCAGTGTTATAACTATTTGAGATAACTCCAATCCTGACATTTTCGCCATTTACGAGGTATCCATTGCGCGCGAAATCAGATTTTAATGATAAATCACCTGCGGTTGTTGTTATTCCAACAGTTGCAAGTGGAGGGAATACCGGTCGACAGTAGTCAATCAAATTTGGCAGACTATCAAGTTTTATCAAATTTGAAATTAAAAATTTACCGGTGATAATTAATGTATTCGGACCATTGTCTACAAGGTCTGTCATGCCGTAATTCCCCGTCTGTAATAAGGCAAGTAATGTTGCATATTGTCCTTGAAGTGCAATGACTTCAATATACACGCTGTCGCTATTTAGCAAGAAAATATTTTGTGCGGTATCATTCACTGAACCGAAATTGGAGTATAGTGAATTTAATTCAGAGCCAATCAGATCATATGTCTTTCCGCTATCTGGTGGTGGATAACCCGGGAAAATACAAGGTGTGAAAGTATTGAATGCTGTATCGTTTGCAGAACAACCATTCACAGGATCTGTTACAGTCAAAACATAGTGTCCTCCTGCATTGACTAATGGGGAAGAAGTGTTTTCTCCTGAAACAATAAAGCCTAAATCATAAGTGCTCCATGCAAATTGTGCATTTACTGTAGTTGATGAACCGCTGAGAGTTGCTTGTGGTGTGTTGCAATCGGTTGCTACATCAGGACCTGCATTTGCATCCGGAATAGTCGTGTTTGAAGTTACTTCCATTACATCAGTGGCAGTACATCCGCCTGTCTGAGTTGTAACTGTAAGGGTATAGGTTCCTGCAGCGCTAACAGTCGGTGTAGCTGTATTTGCATTTGCGGAAATTACTCCGCCATTACTTGCTACCCAAGAATAACTTATATTCAATGTTGTTGAAGAACCATCCAGTTGAACTGTGGAATTTGAACAGTTGATTGTTTTGTCAAGACCTGCATCTGCATTTGGTGTTGTGCATGTAGTGAAAGGCACATAGGTCATAGCAACACCACACTGTATATTCACCTGTGTTCCACTCCATAAAGCTCCTGATAAATTTGAAAGGCCGGTGTTCGCACCGAAATTAATTGCTGCATTAGGAGCATAAACAGTTCCGAACCATTCAGAGTTTCTGGTTCCCGTTGTACCATTAGCAATTTCGAAAGCATAAGTGTGATTCGACGATGACGAACCACTTCCATGTGTTTCAAGATAGACCTGTGAAGCACTACCACCGTTAATAAAATCAATATTATTTTTCCCAAGCCGAACATCGCCATGAACATATATTTTTATTGTTCCTGTAGCATTATTTTGAAAGTTAAAAATGAATTTGTTGAATGATCCGCTATTGGAAATAGACTTAAAAACATATATACCAGGTCCATTAAACGTAATATTTTTTCCGCCCGAGAGCGTCATCGATTTGTAATTCCCGGGATTAATTGTTGATGTCGATGTGACATTAGCACTACCATAAGCAGGGAAATTGGTAATTGCCGGTAATGTTGGTAATGTTGGTAACGTTGGAGCTGTTAAGTTTTCTCCACCAACCGGAGCGGGACCACTGTAAGTTGTTCCTGCCGGGTGATTAACTATACCTGCAACACTGCCTGAATTGATTACAATGTTTCCATTTACATCAATGTTTCCTGCAAGTATTGAATTGCTACCTGCAGTTAAAATTGTTCCCCCTGCATTTTGACTATTGGCAGCAGAGATTCTGCCATCTACAGTGATATTCGAAGCCAGTTCTACTTTCCCTCCCGAATGTATATTCGAATGGAGTGTTGAGGTAGAATTAGTTTTGAATAATGTGTAGGTACCAATTGAACCTCCATTGACTGTTGAGTTTGCGCCAATTATTACACCATATCCGGGTGTAGTTGGTGAAGTGCAGGGTGCATTGGTTCCATTGCCGCCAAAGATTACAAAATCAGACATTGGCAGACTTTGTGAAAAATTTGTTTTCGGCATTAGCGTAATCAAAATGAAAAGCAAAGAAAATTGCATCACTTTGATTTTAGTTGTGTAATAATTTTTCATGTGTGGGTGAAATAAATATTTACTTGGGTTTATTTTTGAAAGAGAAATTCTCTCTTTTACTATGCAAAAAATAATTTCAAATTGTATTATCTCCAATTAATTTAAAGTCTGCGAAAAGGCAGACTTTATCGTGCCTTAAAGCAAAATAACAAAAACTAATTTTAGTCTGCAAACCTTAGACAAAATAAAACTGATTTTTATCATGTCGGAAATAGAGTATATGGCAGGGCTGAAAAGGGGGTTTTTGCGGTTTATTTGAACAATTTATCTAAGCAAACCGGTTTTTCTATGGCAAACCGGCATTTTTGCTTGGTAAAATTGAAGGAGCGTTCTTCTATTGAAACCCCTTCAATTTAATTTTGATTGTCTAATGTAAAATAGTAACTCTTAAAGAGGATAGCAATTGCTTATTAGCATAAAAACTCAAGCTGTAAATTCCATTCGAAACACTCCGAACATCAACCATTTTATTTTCGAGCTTCTTGCTTAAAACAACTCTTCCTGCAAGGTCGGTTAACCTTACAGTAATATTTTCTGATTTTACAAGTTCGTATTGTACGTTGAGAAATTCCGAAACCGGATTGGGATAAACGCTAATCCCATTTCCTCCTCTGCTAAAATCCCTCACATCATTCGGCAACCCAAGTGTATCACAAACAGAACCGCCCAGTGCTATCATATCATAATTTGGATTGTTGGGTAATCCCCAATAGGTTCGATGACCGCCAAGATAAAAACTGTAAGGCTGGAAATCACAACCGACTCCAAGAACGTTTGGTTGATTGATAACGCTTAGATTCATGTTGTACTGGTTGTAAACGGAATCGGGGTAGGGAAAAGGGAAATATCCATCATAGAATGTATTTGCTCTATAAATTCTTCCATCTTTTGCTGCTTTAAGCGCACCTGCAGAATAAAGAGGAAATGAATCTACTGAGATGGTTGTTCTTGAAGACGAAATTGGCGATGCTGATAGATTATATTGATAAAGATAAGAAGTTGCCTCATTAGTTGTAACGTATAGTACAGAATCGTTCGGAGAAAACTCCGCTGCCCAATTAGCATCCTGAACATTAAATGTTTCAGCATGAATTGATCGCAGGTTGCTTAAATTTCCACTGCATCGATCGAAATCGTATAATTCAATTAAACCTGCTGCATCAATTAATATCATTTGATTTCCTTTATTATTAAAGGTAAGATTAAGAAAACCGGCCTGGGTTGGAAAACCAATATTTTGAGTCATTGCTGGTGAAATTCCAATTGGTGTAATTAAAAATTTATAAAAAGTATTATCGGGGTTACCATTGCCACCATAGGTTCTGAAGATTAACCACCAATCACGACCATTGCCATGTTTAATAGCTGTTACACCATCGGTTACTGAACGTTCATTTAAACTGTCTAGAAACATATTCTTTTGAGTGATTTTTCCCAAACCATTATTATAAGATAAATCAATTATTGAATAAAACAATGCTTTATAAATTCCTTCATCGGTATGGAATAAATAAAAAAGTTGTGAATCAGCAGGATCAGGCACAATTATCATTTCTTTATACCAACCACTGCCAACCAAAGAATCACCATTTTCCATAAGTTCATGGTTTTTATTCCATACAACTCCTAGGCGGTGAAAACCACTTTGCCATTGCAGTATATAGAACGTATGAGCATAAAACAATAAATTGCCACTGCTATCTGAAATTGAACAAGCTGATCCTCTACTTCTAGTTGCACAATAGTCCAATAATGGAGGTGTTTGGTTAAAATCAATTTGTACACTATCACCAAAGCACCAAACAGCATCACGTCGTATTTGTGCATAATCTGGAGTACTAAAGAATAAATATAATAGGAAAGTGAATATTTTTTTCATAACAAATGAAGGAGCGTTCTTTTGGGAACGCTCCTTTGATTTTGTGAATACAATTTAATGTAAAATAGTAACCCTTAACGAAGAGAGGAATTGCATATTAGCATAAAAACTCAGGCTGTAAATTCCATTTGGAATAGAATGAACCTTGATAATATTGCTTTCTAATTTATTAGATAAAACAACTCTTCCGGTTAAATCAGTTAACCGTATGAATAGAGATTCAATTGAACTTTTATCGTAAAAAACAGTTATTGTTTCAGTGGATGGATTTGGATACACAGAAATGTTTGGATTAAGAACAGTATTTCCTTTCGTTGGGCGGGCAATTTTCAGATTATTATCAAGGTCAAAAACCTGCTCTCCTAAAAGATGACGTGCAGTAATCACTCCGGGGCCACCAAGCCATATATTTGTCCAGGCAATACTCATCAGTTCTGAAATCTGTTCTTCAGTCAATTCTTCCGAATCATTCTTTTTTTGATTAATAGCAATTTGAAGGGTGAACTTTTTATTGTATTCAATTACATTGTTATCTACTATTAAATCCAATTTAGCAAGAGCTGCATCGAGTTCGCCATTTTGGTATAAATTTTCCGCTTCATCAAATTTTCCAAAATTAGAAACATTCAGGGAGTCATAATAATTCCCGAAGTCAGTAATGCTATCGCGTAAAGTAGTGTCTTCTTTTAATGCATAATACGCGAATTCCTGATCAAGGTAACGACTTTCTTCCGGGAAAAATTCGTAAACAATTTCGTCTTTTACTATTCTTGAAATTCGTTCATTTCTGTCGCCACCAGGGGTTGCAATGATTGCACAGCCAGGGCTTGGCTCGAATGGAAATGGAGTAATTTTTGTTGGATTCACCGGCTCAGGACTATATCTATTATAGTTTGATGTCGTATTAGGCGCAATACGGTTATACCAAAAGATTTGGCTAACTACAGTTCCATCTGCTCTGTTAAATGTAGATGAAGTCGTAGTTGGAAACCCATCCCATTTATTATCCCATGCTTCTCCAGGATACCCTTGATTGGTCATACTTGCAGCAGCAAGACTAACACCCTGTACATTTGAAATCATAGTATTGCACTTCAACGTTGTTCCGTTGCAATTGCTCACATAACGCATGGATGTACCGTAAGTAATAAAATCGTTGGCAGCAATTGAAACATCAGTGCTATTGACCACATTCATTCCTAGCATCAGGTTTTTGTAATTTGCCGGTTCCATTGAGAGTGGAAAGGCCCGATTAAACGTATTCCAATGAATAATTCCCCTTGAAACTGCACTTAGCCATATACCATAATAAGTAGTATTGGTAGCAGTTAAAGTGGATGGTGTAATGGTAGATTCAATAAGATTATTTGAAATTGAAAAAGTATAGTCTGAATATGCATTTCCTCTGGAATTAGAAACATAAATGGCAATTTTTTGGTCTTCGAATGTGTTTAGAGAAATATTTAAAAATTTCCTGGTTTGAGTAGCACTTGTAATTACAATTCCATTAGATGCATACAATCCGGTTGGAGAACCGGCGATAACAAGATGGTCATCGTTGAATGTATTATTTTGGATTGTAATTGCATTTTGGTAATCAGCATCTTTTAAATATATACCGGTACCTGAAATTGTTGTCGCAGCAGAAGGATGAACAAAATTGTTATATTTGATTGTGCTGTTAATATTATTCATAGTCACGATTCCGCGACGGCAATCGTAAAATTCATTTCGATAGCGAGCCGTGGTAGAAATATCCTGATCGCCGGCTTTAATAAATTTGTAAGGAGAACCAATATTTACTTTAGAAAATATACTTGTTCCATTGTACAATGATGTCCCTGTATAAGCTGTTACCGGTTGACAATTTGTAAAATCACAATTATAAATATCGAGGTTGCTATTGACAGCATAGATACCAAAATTTAATCCAATAAACGTATTCGTTTGCGCCGGATCTGTGCTCAATGGAAGCGAAAGTGAGCTTGTATTGACCGCTTGTAAATTATTAAAAAACATTCCTGCAAATGGTTTTTGTCCTAAAGGAATTCCACTTTGGCCATAAAATGGTGACAAAAGAATTGGGTCTACCCCACTGAAAGTACAATGTTTGATGTAAGAGCTATTTGCAGCAACAGGATACCAGGAAAAATCGTTTCCTAATGCAAAAGCCGGCGAATAGATGGAAACAAAGTTCCTTGTAAACGTACAATTGTCGAGCTGTAAATTAAGCTCTTGCTCAAATATTGGAATGCAATATTCAGCATCACTGAATGTAGTATTCACAGCATTTATTCTTCCATGGTTACTGACTTTAATTCCTTGCCACATGTCGCATCGACCCTGTACAGTACAATTGTTGAAATAAATATCCGCGCCGGTATTTGCACCCCCAATATATATAACAGATCCTGTTGCCATATAAATCGTGCAATTATTAAAATAGATCGGAGTAGCGGATTCTAAATTGAATTCACCTTCAAAAAATAAAATTTGGCTATTTACGGTAATGCCGGAACTACTGTAGATGCCACCTAAAATTGAAGCAAAGGTAGTCATGCTAGGAGTAGTAATCGATGATAAGTTCTTAATAATACGAGCACCAACAGGTATTTCAGTGCAAACCTTTTGCAAAAAAATTGTATCCGTGCAAGTGCCAATTTTATAAATTAATGCTGCAGGTAAACTATTCCATGTTACTGTAGCATTGCTACCAGAGGGCACTATTGTGCCTGCACTAATTGGAAATGTCGACCAGACACCGCTCCCTCCTGGGTTATTTACTACATGATAGTTACCCGCTACTCCTGTCGCGCAGGCTAGCGGCCCTCTAATGTGCATGTTTGTGCATGTTTGTGCATGACTAATGAATACACTAACAAAAGTCACAATGATAGTTAGAATCTGTTTCATGATAATTGGTTTAAATTGTTTTAATTATCTGACGAAGATATAATTATATGTGTAAGCCGGCAACTCGAAATAAATTTATTTTAGGAAAATGTGATGATGGTCGGGTTATTTGAAAATATTCTGGCGTTTTTTTGAGGAAACCTAAAAATGATCGAAAAGATGGTGCAATGAATTACAATCTTGTTATTGCCTAATAATACATTACAATTTTTTTAGTCAAAATAGTCTTCCCATCTAAAATTTTCACAAAATAAATTCCTTTTGCCTCTTTGCTTAAATCAATTTCTGAATTTGAATTTGTAATTGTAGAGTGATAAATAATTTCTCCTTGAATATTGTAAATTTCCACAGTAGATTTATTTTCGAATGACAAACCGCTAACTGTCAATTGGAATTTTCCGTTAGATGGATTTGGGAAAATGTAACAATCCGCTTTCTGTGAATTATTTTCCGGTACAGAAGTAAACGTATTGCAATTAATTGGTGATGGAAGTGGCTGAATTCCAAAAATTCCCCAATCAACGAAACCAAGATATTCTACAGAACAATCAGCATTCACTTTGAACATCCAATTATGATAATTGTCGCAGCCATCAAAACAATCGCTAAACTCAAAATAAAAACTATAATACCTTGTATCTCCAATCGAACTGTAGTTAATAAATCCCGCTTCACCAATCATGCTGTTTTGCTCAGCCGAAAGAACACCTGCGACCATTTGAAGGCTATCTATCAATGCCAAATTATTCCACGATGAGTCTACCGATAACTCTGCATAAGTACCAAAGGACCAATTGTAAAAATTACTGATGGTTAAATGATAACGAGTGAGAATTGTATCCATTAACGGATCACCTGTAAGTGTAACCAAATTTTGCCAGGCATTTGTCCATGAATAATTGGTATCAACCTGTACAAGAAAACCTGCATAATCACCGGGCCAACCGTTATTGTTATGTACACAATACAGATTGAAAACGGAGTCTCTTTCAGGAATTGAAGTCGCATTAAAAATTGCCGCTAAGCCTTCTGAAATAGAATCTGTATATGCTTGCGGTATTCTCACCAGTACCGTATCCGGACTTTGAAGTTGGAAAAGTCTGTTTGTGGCTAATTGATTAATGTCTCTGTTATATTCAGTTGCCAATAATTGAGGAACTGTACAATCTGACGGAACCTGTGCTTGAATACTATCAAATATTGAAACAAGTAAAGTTAATAGTATAAGTTTTTTCATGTTTGATTTTATTTGAGTAAAAAGGAAATGCCTGCAGTAACTCCTGCGGAAGAATATTTTTGTTTCGGACCATTACTCTCGTCAAAAATAGAATTCAGATTCATACGATATTGAGGTCGAAGGAGTAAATGTATTTTTGGTGATATGCAATACCTGAAATCTAATCCGACTTGACCGTTGAAAATTACCTTTTTAAAAATTTTATCTTCAGCGATATTTACAACATCGGTTCCGGATTCTTTCAGGTAGTAACCGTTTGAATAAACAAGAAATCCTGTAGCAATACCGGCTGAAATCCCATAGCGAAATTTATTTTTTCCGAAATAGTAACTTGCCGTAATTGGAATTTCAAGGTAAGAAATGATATTCGTACCTGTGCTTTTCAGAATTTTATTGTTGATGCCAATGTGATCTGCTGAATCGATTTGTGTTACATAGTTGCTGTCGGCACGTTGAATTGTTTGTTGTGAATAAAATACATAGCCATAAACAAAATTTGTGTCTGTCACTACGCTGGTTATAAAAAAGGTATTCCAATAACTGTTGTCAACAGCAATTTTGTTTTTTGCTGTTGGGTCGTAGTTTACCTTTTCTCCATATTGAATATAATTTAATCCAATCGACAAAGCATAATTTCGGTGGACTTTCGAAAGTTCAACACTCAATTGTGGCGTAATAATACTTTCCTCTTGGTTGTTTCTTTTGTTAAAGGCTACCTCATTTGTGTAGCCGCTTATTTCCTTTGTCACTAAATTTCCGCCAATTGAAATATCCAGTCTGTATTCAGAAGTAAAAACTGATTTTGGTTCCTTGATGTCAGAATTCTTTTTTGCTAATTCCTGTGAATGAGAATTTGCATACTTCACGTTTTCAAATCGAGTAACTTTTAAAAGAGTAATTTCGGAATTTGTTGATGTACTACTCTTAGAAGGCTCAACTACATTCATGTTTTCAATTTGCTTTTGATTGATAAACTGTTCAACTGTTTTCGAAGAAACAGTTTCGGCAAATCCTGTCTCATTTATAGAATTAATTTTCGATTTTTTTGGTGCTGTTATAACAGTTAGACTTGTTATGGTTCGTTTTGAATGTAAAACGGTATTTTCTTTCAGTTCTGAAGTTAAAATATTTTCCTTTTGTGTTGAAGAATTCTCCGGCAATATGTTGGCATTTTTTTTCGTAACAATGTTTGATATTTCAGAATTATTAGTTGACGAACTTTTTTCAGCCGTAATATTGTTTTCTTTGACCAGATATTTCTTTCCAATATTATGGTTTGTTTTATCTGTGGATAAATAATACGTTGAACCGACAATTAATAGTGCTGTGAAGAGCCACAAAATGATTTTGCGTTTTTGCTTCATCTTAAAATGCTTGTCTAGCATCTTTTCGGCGTCCGGCCAAAAGTCTTCTGGATTCAAGTTTGTATTCATGATAATATTTTATTTGTCAGGCGTTCGCTCTTCCTGATTTCGTCTAGTACAATTTTTAATGTTTTCTTTGCCCTATGCAAGTGGACTTTTGAAGTAGAAGAGGAGATGCCTAATAATTTCCCAATCTCTTCATGCTTGTAACCATCAATAACATACAAATTAAAAACTGTTTTGTTCATTTCAGGTAACTTATCTACTGCTTCGATGATTTCTTCTTCATCAACAAAACTTTCGTTTGCTTCTTCTGTACTTAAATGTTTTTCGTAATTTGAAATTTCAGTCAGGTCAATGGTGTTCTTATAGTTTGTATTCTTCCGAAACTCATCGATGATATAATTAATAGTTATTCTCCTTGTCCAGAGCTCAAAGGAAACAGCATCGCTTTTCTTAATGTAGGATGAAATGTTTTTTACCACTTTGTAGAAAACCATATTGAGGGCCGACATGCAATCATCTTTGTTAATGTAGTAACGACGACAAATTACATAGATGAATTGGAAGCACTCACGATACAAATCGTAATGTGCTTTCCGGTCATTATCCCGGCATCTATCTAAAAGTTCCTTTGGTGGTTTCATTGTAAATTGAAAAAAGGATGTTGTATTTGGTACAACATCCTTGATTCACATTCTGAACTTTTATTCTTTTATAAATCTGGCAAAAGATCTTTCTCCATTCATAGTCTTCAATTCTATGAAGTATATTCCCGGTGAAAGTTCTGAAATATCCAATTCATTTTTCCCATTTCCCATTTGACCTTCTTTGACTTTCTGATTTGTGAAAGAAAGGATAGAATATTTCATTACCCCCGAATTTAGAGTGGAAGTAATGAAAATTCTATCTTGTGAAGGGTTAGGGTATACACTTGAAATTAGGGAAGGAGAGATATCTTTTACTGAATTCAGTTGATTTGGTGCAATTACATTGATGGTAAATCCTACGACTGAGCTGCGATAAATAATCATGCCGCTTGAATCTACCGACAATGAATCGCAATAAGTATTTGTGCAACCATTCGCATCTGCTACAGTAAGGCAAATTTGATAAGAGCCGAATGTTGCATAGTTATGTATAGGATAAGCCGCAGTCGATGTTCCGCCGTCACCGAAATCCCATAAGAAACTTAAATTTGTTCCGCTAGAGAGATTTACCACTGCCAATTGATATGGAGAAAGTTGAGTGAAGATGAAATAGGCTGTGCAAAAAACCGGAGTAATAATTGTTGAATCAACAACAAGTGTTTGGCAAAGTGTATCTGCACAAGTAGAATTTAGAATAGTTAAACAAGCTGTATAAGTACCTGGTATGCTATAAGTATGAATTGGGAAACGAAGATGGCTTGAAGTTCCATCACCAAAATCCCATGTGTAACTAGTGATTGCCGGATCTACTGTTGAGTAGTCAACGAAATAAACATCCAGACCGTAAGGCACGCTTGTAAAATTAGCGTTGCATGGATTGGGATTCGGTCCACTGACATGCATACAATAAGTACACACTATTGCTTGAGTTATAATTTCGATTTGATTCATGCAGACAAGATATGGTCCCGGACCTCCTGTGTAGGTATGGTGAACATTTGATCCAGCGGTAATAGTTGTTCCATCACCAAAATCCCATACACCATGATAAAGTGTTGTGTCAAAATTTGCCTGGAAGAAAAATGTATTCAATGGGCCACCACCTGGAATTGCTATAAAACTGCAAGAAGTTCCAAGAGAAATTAGAACAGGATTACACACTTGACAAACCTGAACACCGAGGGAGTCGTATTCAGTTGCACAAACAGTAAAAGTTCCGAATGTTGTATATAGATGGTGTGTATTGATTCCTGTTCCCGAACCTCCATCACCAAAATCCCATGTTACTGTGTTAGCAGATGAGTTGGCAACAAAATCGAATGTTGCAAGATAGGTTCCTGTTGTATCTAAGTATGTTGTAAATGAACAAGGCTGAGGACCGACATTCGTTATGAGTATTTGCTGACAGTAAAAACATGTGTCGAAAAAACTCACAGAGGTCATACATGTCATATACAATCCCGGAGTAGGATAAGTATGAGAAACAGTGTTTCCGGTTCCAATAGATCCATCACCGAAATCCCATGTAGGAATTATACCATTATTTGTTCCTGATGTAAAATCAACAATTGATCCGTCGAGTGGATCAGGAAATACAAAATGGAAGTAACAGCCAGAGGTAGTTTGATAGTGAACGGTTACACAACAATATGAAACTGTATTTTGAGTAAATGAATCGATCTCAGCAACACAAACCGAGTAATTCCCCGGTAGAGTAAATTGATGCGCCATCGTAGTGCTGCTCGTAAATGTAATTGTGCTGTCACCAAAATCCCAGGCAAAATAGCTGGTTAAAGTCGTCGGTAACACAGAAAAAGAATAAGTAGTGCTTACCGAATCATAATTATAAGTAAGCAAGCAGCCTTGTCCTTTCATTTCAGAGACTGAAAACAAGACTAAGAGTAAGAGGTAAATTTTTTTCATGGGGTTAGAGTATTTGGTTTCTTAATAGGTAACACGTGAGGGTAGGTCAAATGGTTTACATGAAAGTAAGAAAAATTGAGCAGATATTTCATGTATATGGTAAATAGGTCATTATAATTTTAAATTGGGCATATACTGATGTGAATTTCGAAAGAAATCCAATTCATTATGGTTTTAGGGAAAAAGAGGTTATTTTTTATTTCCCGGAGCGGATGACATTTCTTCTCCTATTTCCGGTGGAGAAAGGAGGATTTTAAATTCAGCGCTAATGAAGTATGGACATTGTCTCAATTTTCTAGCATATTTCTTTTGATTGCCGTTTCCTTATTGCTGACCTTTTAAAATTGCGGATAAGAAATAAAATTCACCTTCGATTTTTGTCAAAAGCCCAATTTGTATCAACGGAGCTATGGAATTGAAGCTATCTTAATTAATAATTTTGTTAATCCCCAAATTTCAAAGGTGATACAACTAAAACTTTTCACACTCTCGCAAATTAATTTACCTTTGATTAAGCATCCAAACCGCATCCAAAACAAGCATGGAATCTAAAGTTAGATTTTTCTCAACGGCTTTTTGCTTGATTGACTTAAACCAATTTTCATCATGAACAATAATTTGAATAAGACTGTCTATTTTAGCTTTAGTAATTGGCTTGTCAATTTTTCTGTTTTTATTTGCTTGAGTTTCAATAAAAATTGCGCTGTCGTTCGTAACAACATATACAGTATCTGAATTATAATTCATTGCACTAAAGTAAATTCTTCTGTTAATCGTATTGGGCTCCATCCAAAATGGAGTGTAAGCACCAGGTGAATTTCCACTATACCCATTTATACACTTCAGGTGTAAAGCTTGACAAGCTAACATCGCATCTGTATTGAATGTCGTTGAACTATCGTCAATTATTATTGGTTCGTAACTGATTATTGAATTCACAGGTATATGTTGCAGTTTTTCTTCAAGCAATTTCAACCTGGTTTGTGTAATGGATTTCTCTGTGCGATAAATTGTTTTAGGATTTGCATAATTATCAATTGTTAATAGCGGTAGTAAAAGTACAATTAACAACAGCTTAAATCTTGGATATTTTTTTTGCAGAAAATTATAGCACCATGAACCGGCTATGGCATAAAAAATTAACTCTATGTTAATTATTCTAGCCATTGAGCGCATTGAACTAAAACCCGGAATATGATAAATCGCTTTGTATAGTGAGAAATTAGCTATTCTTAAAAACAGGAAAAATGTGATTATTCCGGCAAATGCCAGTAAGCATAATTCTGAATTGTAGTTGTTTTTCTTTGTGCGAAATATTCCAGCAGCTAAATAATAGAGGCATAAGAGAACAGATAAAGTAGCGATACCTCCGGCGAAAATTTGATGATCCCAGAATGCAGGCAAATCTTTTCCTGTTGTGCTTAGCCATTGCCAACAAAGACTTCCGGTAAAACTATAGTAATAGGAAACAACTGTAGGAAGTGTGGATAATGCACGTTCAAAAGTATTTAATCCTGATAAATGACTCGCATATTTTAGATAAGGATACATTAATATGGAAAGTAATCCAATATTAACTACGCTATAGAACAGAATTTGCAATCTCCATGAACCTGATTTCAATTTTTGATAAAGTAAAGTCCTGTTTTTAATTGCCGCAATCGTAAACATAATTACTAACGGAATGGAAGATAAAAAACCAAGATATATTGCACAATAAAATTGATAGACCAGACTCAGTAGCATGAAGAAATAATACTTAGGATTGAACTCTTTGATGAATAGAAAAAACATCCAGAAAATTATGGGCAAAGCATATCTTGGAAAAACTTGAACATGTGAAACCTGAGATTGAATAGCAAGTGAAAATGCAAATATAAATGCACCCACTATTGCTGAATAATTATTTTTAAAGAGCCATAATAGAAATAGATAACAACAAACAAAATTGAGCACAAACATCATTAAGTACCATGCTTGAAAGGCTGTTTCTTTTTCATAACCAATTAATCTAAAAAAGGAATAGATTGGAGCAGAACCAAGTAAATTATCGGAATATGTAATTATGTGTTCTGCCGGATACATAAATGGCGCACTCCAATAATTTGATATTTGTCCGGTGAAAAATTGAAAATCGTGCTCTAAAATATAATTATTGAATCTGCCGTCAATTAAATCACCAGGCAAAAAGGCGAAGGATTGCCCAAGAATTGAAAATACTATAAAATAAATTCCAATACATAATGCAAGAAAGGCAGGAAAATGGGTTAAAACATATTTCCTCATTTCTTCATATACCTAAAAATTACATCTGAACATTCCGATACTGTCATTTTTGAAGTATCTATTTTAATTTCAGGATTAATCGGAGGGTGATAAGGAGCCGAAATTCCGGTGAAGAATTTTAATTCACCCGTTAACGCTTTTTTGTAAAGTCCTTTTTTGTCGCGCTGAATGCAGACATCTAAATCTGTAGCTACGTAAACTTCTATGAAATTTGAACACATTGCACGTACTTCTTTTCTGGTGTCGTCATAAGGGGAAATCAATGAGACGATAACAATATTACCTTGCTTTTCAAAGAGCGAAGCAATGTAACCAACATTTCGATTGTGTTTTTTTCTGGAGTCTTCATCAAAACCGGTTTGTCGTATTGCTTGTCTGATCTCATCGCCATCCAACAATACAGGTATAACAGATTTTTTCTTCAATTTTTCCATTAAGCTATATGCAATAGTGGTTTTTCCCGAACCGCTTAAACCTGTCAACCAAATTACTGTAGGTTTTGCCTTGAAGCCAATAATGTTGGTCCATATTTCATCAAATAAGTAATAAGACGCAATTTTAAAAACTGAATCTAAGACTCCAATGGAAATGGAAGCTGCCAGATTTCCGGTTAGGAAATAAGCTATAAGAAAGGTAATAATGGAAGAATATATCCTGTAAAAAAATGATTTTAGGAGTTTGGATTTTTTTATCATTTGCTGTCTATTGCATAAAGGTAATATTTACTCCTTTATTTCAAAAAAAATAGTTGATAAAATTAATCCTAGGAATTATTCCTGTTGTATTGTTAGCCACAACAGGATATGAACGAGGACTTGAAAAAAGCTGTTTTCAATTTGGAACATTAAAAACAAGTCCCACTTTAAAAACATTCTCAATACTTAAATCGGTGTCGTCCTTGAGGTATTTACGGATTTTAGTGATAAACACATCCAAACTTCTGCCCAAAAAATAATCGCTTTCTCCCCAAAGTTCTTTTAGGAGGTCTTCTCTTTTAATTATAATATTCCGATGATTGGACAGATAATTTAGAATATCGCTTTCTTTTTCTGTGATTCTATTTGTCTTATCATTAATGGATAATGATTGATTTTTATAGTCGAATACATATTTCCCAATTGAAATTGATTCATTCACATTCGCATTTTCATTTTTCTGAGATCTACGAATAACGGCATTGATTTTCCAAAGCAATTCCTCTTCATCAAATGGCTTCGAAATGTAATCATCAGCACCCAAATCATAGCCCTTTAATTTGTCTTCTTTTAAAGATTTAGCGGTAATAAAAATGATTGGTATTGTTTTATCTTTTTTCCTGATCTCTTTTGCCAGAGAGAAGCCATCCATTTTCGGCATCATAACATCTAATAAACACAGATGAAATCGATAACTTAGAAATGCTTTTAATGCCTGTTCTCCATCTTGACAAAGTTTTACATCAAAACTTTCAGCCTGTAGATAATCAACTAAAAGTACTCCTAAATTAGGATCATCTTCAGCTAGCAATATTTTGAACCTTTCTTTAGACATTGGGTAGTGTAATTGTAAATGTAGTTCCTTTATCTTTTTCGCTGTAAAGTGAAATTGTTCCTTCGTGCAATTGAACAATCTTTTTTATATATGCTAAACCGAGACCAAAACCTTTTACATCATGAACATCTCCTGTCGGAACTCTGAAAAACTTTTCGAATACTTTTTTCTGATACTTCTTTTCAATTCCAATTCCATTATCGGAAATGACAACAATTAAGTTTTTGTCACTATTGGTAGATTGAATTATTAATTCCGGTTTTCCATTTGAATATTTAATGGCATTGTCAAGCAAATTGCGCAAAGCATTTGCAAGATGTGTTTTATCCCCCAATACTACAAATTTATTGGCATTTAGGTTTAATTTTACATTCCCTTTTTTGTTTTCAAGCTGTATGCTCATATATTTTAGGGATTCAAGAATTAATTCATGGAAATCCAATTCCGTTTTTCGAATGGGAATTTCACCTCTTTCTAGCGCTGTCATACTTAACACTTGTTCAACTTGTTGATTTAGTTTCTCGTTTTCTTCAAGTATTATTCCGGTGTAATATTTTATTTTTTCTTCCTGTTTAATAGTTGGATCTTTTATTATCATCTTGCCAGCTAAAGCAATATTAGTTAAAGGGGTTTTAAATTCATGAGTCATATTATTTAAAAAGTCGGTAGTATGCTCCGATATTTTTTTCTCTTTGACAAGTAAAAGTATGGTTCGCCAAAACAGAATTAGCACAATCAGTACAAGAAAAACAGAAGTAATGAACATGGTTCCCATCTCCTGTAAAATAAATTGCTTTTTCTCCGGTAAAAATAAATTTAATTCCAAACCATTTTTGGTTGCTTCTTCCTCTAATCGTTTTTTATAGACGTTATTTATTGAACTATTTTCTTTTTCGGTAACGACTGAACCGGGTTTTTTAACAGCAAAAGAAAAATCGATGTGAAGGTCATAAAGATTTAAATAATTGGTAAACAAAGAATCTGTTTTATGAATTTCATTTTTTCCAATACACGTTTCCATTTGCTTACAAGTCACGGTGTCGGAAGAAAGAACTTCTGCAGTTTTTGAAAGTGCCATATTGGCTTTTTCATTAAATATTTCTTCTTTTATTTTGGCGGTTTGGATGATCCAGTTCACTTGTATCATCAGCACTATTAAAAGCGCAAGAGAAGAAAGAAAAATAAAAGTATTGGTTCGGTTCAGTTTCATATTGTGGTGAGTGGAAATTGGTAATTGGTAAGTGGTAAGTAGTAAGTGTTAAGTAGTAAGTGTTAAGTAGTAAGCGGAAATGCACCTCTTATTCGGTTTCCATTATCCATTATCCATTATCCATTATCCATTATCAATTATCCATTATCCATTATTTATTGTTTCCAAAATTAACCTTTTTCTATTGCATATTACTTGCTTTAACAAGTTAATAACAAGTCAATAACTACTAAATAACAGCATTGCCGTTTAAACAGTATTACCTTTGTTTAGCCTACGATAATATGCATCTGTGTATATTATTACGTAAATTGCACTGTAGACACAAAAGCGTGCAGCAAACTCAACAATTAAATTATTCAGGAACAATAAAAAATACACCATGAAAACTAAACTAAGTATTGCGATACTATTTCTGGCTTTTACAAATGGATATTCACAGGATTCAAGAGTTGAAAAGCTTGCAGGATATAACCAACCGGTTAAGCAAGAACAAAAGGGAGATGATTTTACTCAGAATCTCTGGTATGATATTCATGGAGCATACACTCATTCCGTAACAAAGGAAAAATTAAAAGCCACTAAATCCTTAAGTGAACTTAATCCCGGTTATCCCGCTAATTGGCTGGCCGATTTTATTTCAACCGAAATTGGTTCCACCTGCAATGGCAAACCGATGAAAGCCGTGAGCACAAGTTCGATTTTGACTAGTGATCAAAAGAACATTTTAAATACTGCTGATATAGGGGCTGATATTGTTTTGAATGTCAAATATAAATCCCAAAACTCCGCAACCGGTAAAATTGAAATTCGCACCATGAATTTTGTAGTAACGGTGGTTCCTGAAGTCGAAGCTGAATATCGTGGTGGGCATTTGGAAATGAAAAAATATTTAAAGGAAAACGTTATCGATAAAAATTATGATTTAGTTTCAAAAGAAGCATTGAAAGGAAAAGTAAGGTTCATAATTAACGAAGAAGGGAAAATAGAAAATGCTAAAATCACAGAATCAACAGGCGATTCAAAAGCAGATAAATCGTTACTAGACGCAATTCATGAAATGCCAAAATGGAAACCCGCAGAAAATTCAAAAGGTGTGAAAGTTAAACAGGAATTTGAGTTTGGGGTTGGAATTAGTGGATGCTGAAGATTAGTGTGAGTTTGAATTATAAATTTTGAATTTTGAATTTGTAGTTTGAAGTGTGAGTGTATAGACGGAGCGTCACACTAGTCTAACAAAAATGCAAGTATTTATTTCTGTAATAATTTTTTATAAATTAAATTAGACGACACTTTTTCCACACCGGCATTTTTTGAATATATTTTCCAATTCGAAATAGTATCTTCTACTTGCTGAATAATTTGCGCTCCTTTTTTTATCTTAAAATATTTAGCAAGTTTTAATAAATGAGTTTTACCGGGATTTTGACTTTCTCCAAAAATCATTGTACTATGGAAACCATGCGTCGAATTAGAAAATGTAAGGTCATAAGCAGGCGATAGTTTCCAATTACCGGTTTGATCCATTAAAAAAGAAAAGTTTTTGCTATGGTCGTCCCTATTATAGGCAAATACATTGAAGGCCGCAATGCGTAATATTTTTTCATAAGCGCCAACATTATTTTCGAGTTTAAATGCACAATCCATTAAGTTGCCGTAATCCATATTACTCAATCGAAAATTGTCATGCATGAGACCTGCTGCTGAATGCATGTGAAATCTGTAATCACCCGATCGGTCAAATCGTTTTGTGCCAAAATACAATTTCCCTGACTTGCCGGAAAATAATTTACACTCACTCATCTCTATCCCTGCAGCAAGTGCCATTTTGTAATAAGCAAATTCAATGTTTGCACTATCTTCCCTGTCAGTTGACGATTGAAATTTTATTAGCCAATGCTCGTAATCTTTAGGAAGTGAGTCAACGCCGTGTATCAGATGTTCAGTTTTTGAATTATAGCCAACAAGTATTTTTGGTCTTGCGCCACCTGAAGAACCACCAAGAAGATATAATTCTTCTATCACTTCAGAACTTGATCCTTCTAATACGATATTCATTTCTTCTGCTAGTGAATCTAATTCAAGTTGAAAATCTTTATATATAGCCGGATCCATTTCCGGCTGATAGATTAAAGCTCCCATACCTTTAGAACCGACATAAGCTAATTGTTGTAAAGGCGTAACACCTTGCATTAAAATTCCTCTTGACAACAAGGTTCTATCCAAGAGTAATTTTCCCCAACCATCAGGAAGTGAATCTGCAAAAACGCCATACAATCCATCGAAAGGAATAATATCAGCAGAATTAATTTTGTCGGATAATTTTAATTTTATTGGAGAAATTTCCAAGCCTGTTTTAATAAAACCGGAAAAGTATTTAAAGTAAATTTTTTTCTCTTCACTTACCAATTCTCCCAATTCAATTTCCTTACCACCTAAGTGTATGGACACGATTAATTTTTTTATTGAATTCATTATATTCTGGTTTTATCGCTGAATAGTTTTTCAATATTCTTCAGGTCATCGTTTGAATTGAATACTTTATCAAAATCTTCTAAGTGATTTAAAACGTGAGCCAATATTAATAGTGATTCAAACGAAATTTGTCCTGTTGTTTCAAAACGTTTAATACTTCCCAAAGAAATTCCTGAACGATTTGCCAATTCTTGTTGGCTCAATCCGTTCATTTTTCGAAGGATTTTATGCTTTGAAGCGATGTCTTCCATTACATCTGTAGGGGTTTTTGTGATACCGAATTTTGTCATATTATAGCTAATATATTAGCCAAATATACTAATAATGTATTAAAATGGCTAATATGTTGGCTATTTATATTACAATATATTGCACCTTTTTATGACCGGACGCACAAGATGGTAGAGCAAATAAGTTAAATAATAATTATATATTCGTAAAGTAACCTAATTTTAGCACAGCTTAATAACCTAATTTATGCGTGAAATTCACTTATGAATAAATTTTAAATACCCACCGAAGTATATTTGCAAATGGTTTGAAACATAAATATAAATCCAATTGCAATGCTCAAAATTATTTGCGATTTCAGAGAAAAGTAATCCAATACTGTCCGGTTAACTTATAGAATAGAAAAAAACTTGAAAATCAATTCCAATTTAAAATAAAGTTTGTTTTTCAAAATAGCTGGCCCTAAAATAATTGGAATCGTAGTTGGTCGAAATGTTTATTCTAAAATTGAAAAGCAACCGAT
>CAYHCU010000014.1:0-7729 GCA_964355035.1 uncultured Flavobacteriales bacterium
TACGACTGGAATACCGGAAGTTTTGAAGAAGATATAATAAATCTAAGCGCAGGCGAATATTCCGTAAGAGTAACCGATGATAACGGTGCAGAAATTTTAACAAGCATACTTCTTACTGAACCTATAGGAGTCTTCAAAATAGCTATGACACCGCAACTTTATGCAAATGGTTTTAATTTAAGTTGCCACGATTGCGCCAATGGTTCGATTACTTCAATTGGAGTCAACGGTGTTTCTCCTTTCTCTTACCTCTGGTCAAATTCACAAACTACTGCAACAATTTCAGGTTTGCAAGCAATTGATTACAGTTGCATGTTAACAGATGCCAATGGTTGTTCAGCAAAAGCACAGTTAGCATTGCATGCACCCGACAGAGACGATTGGTCGATGAATGGAAATGCCAATGTAGATTCGGCGACTCAGTTTATGGGGACGACAGATAATAAAAGTTTTGTGATTAAGACGGATAATGTGGAGAGGATAAAAATTAGCGGAAGCGGTGGGGTGACAATTCATTCACTTGTTGGGACAGATAATAGAATTTTGCTCACAAATGCATCCGGTGAAATTTTTTCCGGAAACATTGTTGTTCCTGATCAGGTAACAGGTCTCTGTCAGTCACTACCATTTGTTCCTGCATGGCAAAGAAAAAGCACGATTGGTCCTTGGGGTGGAGCAGATTTAATTAATTGCAATCAAAGATTTGGTTTTGGGGTGCTAGCACCTACAGAAAGAATTAGCGTTGCCGGATTTGCATCATTTTCTTATGGTTTTACGGATTATTTGAAAATTGGTAATGATGGAAATTCGCGAATTAGTAGTTTTGGTGCAGGCGAGTTACTCATCAATGAAAACAGTACACAGAATGTAAAAATTGCTACAGGGGTGAATTCGGGTGATGTCAGTATTGGGGGGAATACATTATTGGCAACTTTAAGAGGTCGCGTTTTCATAGGTAATGCCTCGAATATTTCAGAATTGCAAATCGGTACAAAGTTTACATTTCGCGGTGATCCGACGAATTCTATTATTGGATCGAATTATTCTTATTTCTCGGGAAGCGATTTAAGGTTAGTTCAAGGCGCAGTGAGCAGAATTGTGTTTGGAAGCCAAGGAGAGATTTCGGCTCAGGTAGCTCCGGATGGAGCAGCAGGTTCAACAATTGGAAGCACTGATTGGATAAATGCAATACAAATAAATTCTGATGGTAAAGTTGGAATCGGGACTACTTCTCCAACATCAACGTTGCATGTAAAGGGTAACTTTAAAATAACCGAATCGTCGAATCAGGGAGCTTTGGAGTTTGGATTTCTAAGTGCCTACTCAACAATAATACATACATCTGATCTTTTAACATTATCTGCCACACATTTGGATATTTCAAGTCCTGTTCGTATAACAAATTTGACAAATGGCTTAGTTACTTCTGATGCTCAGGGAAATCTGTCTAACCTTGGCTTTAATTCAACACCTAATCAAGTTTTGTTATCAAGTGGTGTTTGGGGAAGTACTCCCAGTTTGCAATGGACTCCGGATGCAATAAATGAAAACGTATATTCAACCAACTCAGGTTGCATTGCAATTGGAACTACTGATTTTACTAATTGCAGTAATTATAAACTTGCAGTAAACGGAGGAATAATTGCTGAATCAATTAAAGTTAAACTAAATGGGAATTGGCCGGATTATGTTTTCTCGAAAAACTATAAACTTATGCCATTAAAAGAGCTTTCCAACTTTGTAAAAAAGTATAATCATTTACCGGAAATCACTTCTGCACAAGCCATGAAAAAAAATGGTATAGATTTGGCTGAAATGAATCAGGTTTTACTTAAAAAAGTTGAAGAGCTGACTTTATATATGATTTTACTAAATGAGAAAATTGAAGCATTAAATAAATCAAAAATAAAATAGAAAAATGAAGCTAACAAAAATAGTATTAAAAATATATTTTACTTGTATTGCATTTGTTTGTTTTAATTCAGCAATTGTTTATTCTCAGATTGAAATAATAAGGAATAGCGATCTAAGCCAGACTATTAAATTTAAAAACGGAATAATTAAAAAAATAGATGGTGGTAGAATTTCCGGTGCGGGGTTAACAAGAGACAGCATGCACGCCATCGTTAAAATTAATGCTAGCATGGTTGACACTTTAGCTTGGTGTGAGATTTATGATTCAAATGGTAATGAAGTCAGAAAATTCAACATACCGCTCTTACCCACAGTTTGTTTAAGTAATGATTTAAAATATGCTGTATATGGGTCTTCTGATCCGGGAATAATTGGAAGAGAAGCATATTTATATTTATATAATGCAGAAGGAGACTTAAAATATAAAACGACCAAACCTTTAGCACCTACTATAAGGTGTATGTTTATAAATAACGGAGATTATTTTTTTGTTTTTGCTGATTCATTATGGGACAAGTCAGGTATTGGAAAATCTTTAATTATTATTTTTAATCATGATTTAAGCATAATTGGCCAGGCCGTGATAGAGTCAAATACTTTAATTGAAAAGGTATATTTTGATTACATTGACGAAGATGCAAAAATAATCCATTTGAAGATTTTTAAGTACGGTTTCCCTGATGGAAGACATTTGAAATATAATTATAATGCCGTTTTAATAAATTAATTTAAATGAAAAAATATCTTCTCATATTTGAGTTATTAATCCAGTCGTATTTTTGCAGATCGCAAGCGTTTGATTGGCCAATAAAATCTGGAGGAGATCAAGTTGGTCTTTCTTTTGGAAATTGGCAAAGACTTCTCAATCCAGACGGAACGATTTATTCAGACTTTCATGATGGGATTGATATTATGTGTCCGTCAGGTGATTACCTAGTTGCTGTGGATGATGGTTATATCGTTGCTATGGCTCAACAAGAGGCCAGTATTAATATTTATTTTGAAAGCGATAATGGACAGCGAAGAATATTTCTATATGGCCATTGTATGGAACTCCCCACTACACCTATTTTATTACCCACAGGAGTGTACTATACACCTCCTGATCTTTACACCGGTAATTTAAATGATTGGGCTTTACATCCTGTTGTTGCTCAATCACCACTACCGCATTTTAATAAAGGAGATATCATTGCTACTGTTGTGCCGAAAGCAACAATGGGATTCGCATATGATCATTGTCATTTTATTTGCGTTCCTAATCGTAGTTCAAATTCCAAAACCGATGTAGTAAATCCATACACTTATTTTTCTTCTCATATTAATCCGACACCGTCACTTAGCCCGGGATTGGGGCCAATGTTATTAAGCATTTCTTCTGATGATCAGATACAATTTCCTTCGGTTAATAATCAAAATGTTGTATACGGAAATATAAATGTTTTGCGTGAGCTTTATGATGATATGGGAGGGTCTACAACTGCGCTTAATACAAATGTAGTGTATACAAACTCAGCTTTACATGCCACTACAAATAATGTTGGGCATAATGGTCCATGGGGAGCTCCTTATAAAATTAATTTTGATATAATAAATTCAAGTACGGGTATTAATTATTTGAGCAAGGAATATGTGAATGATAGATACATTGATTATAGTGATTATGATCAAATGTTCTCAAGTCATTTTGCAGGTGTTGGTAATTTGTGGAAATTAATTTATAAATTAAACAATATGCCCACTATTGGAACTTCAACAATTGCAGATGACATAGTAAAGACACGGCAAAGTATTAATAATTCAACTTTATTTGCAGTATTAAATGAAGATTCTAAATACCCCGATGGCTTATACAATTTTAATACTGAAATTCAAGATTTTGGTGCACACTCCAACCCTGACATTTATAATATTATTATTGATAATTTTAAACCTTACGTTAAAACTGTAAATGTTTATTCTGTGTCAGCAATATACGGTAGAAGAATAATATACAATGGTTCATGGCAGGCTAATTCAACTAAGAATGGCCTTTCGTTACAACCTTACAATTTACTAAGCCGATTAATTGGTGAATATATTCCCGGACAGGATTTGGGAATTGAAATAGAAGTGGAGTTCAGTGAAGAGATGAGTCCAATAGACATGTCTCTAACCCTAAGATCTAATTGTTTGGGAAAACACGAAACAGGTGTTGTTGATCCCTCTAATATAGAAATGCTAAATTCTAAGTTGTTCAAGTTTAAATTTTTCCCTTCCGTTTTAGGAATCGCGCATTCAGAAACGCAAAATATTGAAATTCATGCAAAGGATTTAGCAGGAAATAATCTCCAGGGAATATCTGTAGTAAATACCCAAGCAATTATTTCTTTGTCTGATATTCCGTATAGAAGCGGATTCGGATGGATGAACGATGTTTTTTCGGTCAAGGATTTTGATTTTGCGCACAATTTTCAAATTCAAGGTTGTTTCGATCCAAACCTTAGATTAAGTAACGGTACCATTCCTGATGGCCCAATGAGTGTTGGATGTTTGTTAGCAGAATTTAATGTGACGTCAGCAGTTTCTTATCCAATACCGGGATCAAATTTTGATTTTGAAGATCAGAGTACAATTGGATCAAATCCGGTAAACTATTTATGGGAGTTTGGTGATGCTCAGTCTTCAACACAAAATAATCCTTCTCATCCTTATAGTTCGCCGGGAACTTATAATGTTACTCTTACAATATCAGACGGAACATCATCCAATTCGATCACAAAACATAATATTGTGACTGTTTATCCGGATGGAAATATTTTAGTTCCTGATTTCACTATAGTTCCGTCCACTGGTTTATCTGTAGGAGATGCACTGAATATTGTTAACACCACCACCGGAGGAAGTGGTACCATCGAATATCAGTGGCAGATTGATGGCTGTAATCCAAATACGACTACTTCAATCAGCCCGCAAGGAATTGCCATTATTTTAGATGGACAACATGATATTACATTAACCGTTTTTGACGATAATAATTCATCACCATATAATGGCTTAACGGTTGTGCATTCTTTTACTGCTAGTCCAAGTAGCAGTAGTACGGCTTTAGTTGCCACAATAACAAATAATCCACCTTCAGGTAATAACTATCATTTTAATTCAAACAGGACTGGTGGCGGTTGGCCTTATTATTTTAATTGGGATTTCGGTGATGGATATGGCTCTACCGATGAAAATCCGGACCATGTTTTTTTGCCAAACCAAACGTATAATATTCAACTTGAAGTTTATGATGGAGTCGGAAATTATATTAGTGATTATACAACAATTACAACGACTGGTTCTTCAAGTGTATTATCAAATCTTGGTTTTATTGCTTCTCCAACTTTTTCTTCAAGCTCTTCAGATATTATAGATGTTAATGTTACTTTTAGTTCTCCTGATAGTTGGAATACTGCAATTACCTATGATTTTTTTAATCGCAACCCGCCGCCGCTGGGGTCTCACACAACTATTCCAAATATTTATAGTAGTGTGCTTCATCAACCATTAGCGACAGGTGTTTATGATGTTACTGTTACAATCAATTATCCGGGTTCCGCTCCATTATCTTTAACCAAAAATCAGTACATTTCAATTGGCCAGCCCGATCCTACCTTGTTTGAAGTAACGGAATTCTCTCCGCAAAGGAATTGTTATGGCAGTGGCTACAATGTTAATATAAGAAATGGAATTCCTTTTCATGATCCGGAGGATCTATCTCCTGATTTTTTAAACATGCTTCGTTTCGGCATTAATACTCATACTTCTTTTACCGGTGATATTTTTAATTACGTAACCAGTACCGGAAATTATTTTCTTTATACAATCGAATCAAGTCCACGTAACCCGACAGTTTTTCCTTGCACAATTACTTATACATTGAAAGTTTACGAAAACAATATCATCGGTTCGGTATTTAATCATATTACAGTGACAAAGGCATTTACATTTATTGCGCCTTGTTTAGCGATGTCGGATATTGATATTGGACCAACATTAAATGTTTGTACTGACAAGTCATTGATCCTTGGCTCAAATCCTATTTTAACTCCAAATGTTGGTGTCCCGCCCTTTTCCTATTCCTGGACTACAACAAACGGTTCATTCTCGAACCCTAATGTTGCGAATCCAATTTTTCATGCCCCTGCTGTCCCTGGTGTATCTATTTGTACTTTAATTGTACAGGATGGATCAGGTTCGCATTATGAAAAACAGGTTACTGTCAATGTAGTTGATTTGGTAGTAAATGCCGGCTCAGATATATATACTTGTATTAGAAGTTCACCGGATATTTCTAATGTTGTAGTAAGTGGCGGAACAGGAAATTATACTTACGCTTGGTCTCCAGTTATTGGCTTGAGTTGCAGTGATTGTAGGCAGCCATCTGTGACACCAACAAATGCAGCTAATGTTATTTATACTTTGACTGCAATTGATGAAACAGGATGTATTGCAAGTGATCAAGTTGAAGTTCACGCAAGTAATATTTTTCCTGAGATTAGCGTTTCACCAGATCAATACACTTGTCCCGGGAGGGAAGTTTTTCTTGATGGGACAGTAACAAGTATCCCTTTAATTGGTTTTTATTTTTACAATTGGTCCGGCGGAGATTTATATTTTGAATCTAATCTTGAAGATGCAACTGTTACTCCTTTCAATACAACTCAGTATACTTTTAATGTGACAGATCCAATTTACGGGTGTACAAGTTCAGCGCCGACGACTATATTTGTTGATGAAAGCAACGCTCCAATTGTGTCCACTAGTATTTATTCAATGGATAATAATCAAATAGAAGGCGACAATATATATCCATGTAATCTTCTCGAATTCTTTGATGGGTCTGCACCTCTGTCAAATTTTCAGATTGTAAGAATTGAGGCGTCCACACAACTTGCTACACAATTTGATTGGTATTTAAGCTCCGATAAATTTGATGCATCTACATACTATGGTTCTAACAACATAGTTGAGCAGTCTTGGCATCAGAATAGTGCGTTAACAGCAATTGCAACTGATTTGAATGGTTGTAAAGCAAAGAAAACAATTTTTATTAATCCTGATTTAATCTCTTATAAAGCATCGCCACCTCAATATGGAATTATAGGTGAGACATTTAATATTCAATGTGATGTTTCAAATTTAATAGGAGGATTGAATTACCAATGGAAAATTGGTGATTATACATGCTCTATTAATCAAAATGATTATGATAATATTTATAGTAATTCTACAACTTTTTATGCAAGATATTATCCTATTGGTTCTGAAACCCGTTATTTAGTAAATACAGTTTCAAATTCGCATGGATGTTATGCTCAAGTACCCGCACAAGTCATAAATTTGTATCAGGAGAACGAAAGCTATAACCATCCTGAAAATCTACTTTCGTATTCAAATCATAATGGAACTGATATAAATATACCTTGTGGAGGTGTTCCGGGTCCGGCGAGTTTAAATTATAATTGTTTTGAAATTGTAAACAGTCCATACGACTTCAAGGAAAACCAATCTTTGTCAAGAGTTGATGCTGCTGCATTAGGCTTTAATGTTGGTACGCCATATCCAAATTGGCCTCGATGTATTACACACAACATTGTTCCAAACGATATGCTTTGGAGTTTACATGATGTGGGCTGTGGCTACAAAACCTCTGGTGGTTCAGCAGTATTACAATTGTATTTTGATTTTCCTTGGAATCATCATCTTTATTTAGATGCCGAATTGAATTTTACAGAAGTGGAAGGAGTAGCTCCCTTGGTCCATGTTGCAGGTTCTGGTGGAGGCGTAG
>CAYHCU010000014.1:7829-24107 GCA_964355035.1 uncultured Flavobacteriales bacterium
CTTCTGTTTTAAATGGTAATTATAAAAATGGTAAAATTTATATATCGGCTGACGTTCTCAATTTAAAAAATGCTATATATTATATTTTATTAAAAACACAATCAGGAACATTTACTAAAAAAATCGCAATTGTTAATTGATAAATTTAAACTACGGTCAAAATAGCATTGAAATTTAAAATTACTAATAGTGGACGATCCACTTTTGAAGTAAGAATTTTGTGATTAGAATTTCAAGAAACGAATAAAGATCGCTTGGTAAACCCTTCTGTGCAAACTCATCGAAAAAATTATTCACATTCAAAAAAACGAACGCGCTCCTTTTAACTTTTGACCTCTAACTTTTGACTTTGAAACTCACCACTTACCACTCACTTCCTCAAGAATTCACCCACACCGCTCCCATAATCGTTTTCACATCTTCGAAAAGTTCAAGATTCATAAGTTCATCGGCTGTTAATTCAATGACTTTTATGTCTTCATCGTCTACACCGCCGCCGCCGGAAATTTTCTGATCTGTTTCTACATAAAATAAATGCATTTTTTCAGAACAAGCACCCGGTGAAGTATAAAAGCTATATAAAAAACGAACGTCCTCTTTGTTTACTGAATACCCAAGCTCTTCTGCTATTTCGCGAATGATACAGTCTTCCAATGAGGCATCATCTTTTTCAACCATTCCGGCAACGAGTTCTATCAATTCTTTTTTTGCTCCCACTCTGAACTGTTGCACAAAAAGATATTTGTCTGTCTCTTTATTGAAAACAACAGCACAAACCGAATCACTTCGCTCCATGCATTCATAGATTCCTTCTGATTGATCTTTGCTGTTATTGATTGTATATTTATTGACCTTTAAAAAGCGCCCCTGATAAGCAACTTCCTCTGCAGTGATTTTCTTTGACATAACTTTCCTATATTTCCACAAAAATACAATTCATAATTGTTGATGATGAAAGCAATTCATTTAGTTATTCACGGTAAAGTACAAGGTGTGTTTTTTAGAAAATTTACCCAAGAAAAAGCAAATGAATTAAACCTCAAGGGAATGGTAAGGAACCTTCCAAACGGTTGCGTCGAAGTTTTCGTTGAAGGTGAGGAAGAGGTGTTGAAAGAATTTGTCCGGTGGTGTAATACCGGCTCTCCGAAATCTACCGTCGGAAAAGTGGAGGTGGAGGAATGTGAGATTGGAAATCATAGCCGCTTTTTAATCGAAGGATGAGGTTCGTTTTTCGGAGTTCGAATTTCGAATTTCGTTTTTCGTGGTTCGAACCACTACCGCCATTGTCGTTATTCGTTTTTCGTGGTTCGAACCACGACTCACGAAAAACGAACATACACGTTACCTCCTTTCTACTAGTTCCTTAATGAAGTTGACAGCTATTCTGAAAGAATCTTGTAGGTTTTTATCTACCTCTCCTCCCTTATAAGCAAAACGACTGTCATTCTGTAAGAACCTTGTAGGTTTCTAAGTACGACCGCTAAAGGAATCCAATTTATCCGCATGTCTATTTATGAATGAGATAGAAACTTTGTTTGCTCCCCGGAAAATGAATGTGACCCGAATTTTAGCTCAATTGGAGTCACCTTTAAAAGCTCGGGATAATAAAATTATCAAATTAAATTATTGTAGTTTCAATTCAACACTGTCCGGTTAAATTTCAGAATAGAAAAAAGTTTGAAATTCAAATCCAATTTAATGCAAAGTATATTTTTCAAAATTGCATGCCCTAAAATAATAGGAATCGTAGTTTCTTGAAACGTTTATTGCCAAATTGAAAAGCTACAGTTTGTTGTGCGGGGAGTCCACCTGCTGCGCGAACCGCATTCGGTAGTCGAATCAAGGCAAAGCCGCTTATTCAAAGGAATAGAATGCGGTTGGTGCAGGTGGGGCCTTTTTTTGGTTACCTTTTTTGGGCAAGCAAAAAAGGTAAAAAGAAAGCAATGGGAATGAAGTACGTTGAGCAATTGATGGTGGCGATACAGATAGTTTTATTTTCTCCATGTTACCAACCCCCACCCCTTGAAAAATAAACCCCATCGATCTTCGTTCATCCGTTTCCTTTCCGTTAATTCGTGATTCGTTTTTCGAACCACGAACCACGAACCACGAATCACGAATCACGAATCACGAATCACGAATCACGAATCACGAACCACGAACCACGAACTTGAGCATCTATAAAAAACTTGCCGGTCAAACCGCTATTTACGGACTAAGCAGCATTGTTGGTCGATTTCTGAATTACCTTTTAGTGCCTATCTATACGCGCGTCTTTGAAGCCGGTGAATATGGTGTGGTCACTCAGATCTACGCCTATATCGCTTTCATGACGGTCGTTTTTACGTATGGCCTCGACATTTCTTTCTTTCGGTATTTTCAGTCTGAAAAGGAAAATCCGAGGGTGTATAGTACGTCGTTGATGTCTGTTATTTTTTCCTCCCTTTTCTTTGGCGGACTCATCGTTCTTTTTGCTCCCCAACTGTCGGGAATTATTGGTAATGCCGACACAGTCGTTCAAGCCGGACATAGCCGCTCGCTCTACATTTCACTCTTTGCAGGTGTGCTTGCTTTTGATGCCATCTCTGCTATTCCTTTTGCTTTACTCAGACAACAAAACCGCGCAAAACGATTTGTATTTATTCGTCTGGTAAGTATTTTTGTCAATATAGGACTCAACTTTTTCTTTCTGGTTATTTGTCCATGGATACTCAAGTCGCATCCTGATTCATGGATAGCATCTATTTACTATCCTTCTTTCGGTGTCGGTTATGTTTTTGTGATTAATGCAATCTCCTCTCTGATAGTATTGTTAATGCTTCTGCCGGAGATTTTAAAAATGGATTGGGCATTCGATCTTCAATTATGGAAAAAGATGATGATCTATTCGTTTCCATTGATGATCGCCGGTCTGGCCGGTATGATCAATGAGACTTTCGACAGAGTGCTCATACCAATCTTGATGGAAAACAAAAGCGATGCCATGGCGCAACTTGGAATTTACGGAGCATGTTACAAACTTTCTATTCTGATGACGCTCTTTATCCAAACTTTCCGCTATGCTGCTGAACCTTTTTTCTTCAGTCATTCCACAAAAGAAAATCCGCAGAAAACATATGCTGAAGTGATGAATTATTTTGTCATCGTATGTGCTTTTATATTTTTAGGCATCATGCTTTTTATGGATGTCATTCAGGGATTTATCGGCGAAAAATTCCGCTCCGGACTTCCTGTCGTTCCAATTTTACTGATGGCTAATTTGTGTCTGGGCGTATTCTATAATCTTTCTATCTGGTATAAACTGACCAATCAAACACGATGGGGCGCAATACTCTCCCTCATAGGTGCAGTCATCACACTTGCGCTCAATTTCGCACTCATTCCTGTATTGGGATATATGGGTGCTGCCTGGACTACTTTGATTTGCTATGCAATGATGATGATCATTTCATATTTCGTCGGTCAAAAGCATTATCCTGTGCCTTACAAGATCGGTTCCTTCTTTTATTTTATCGGACTTTCTGTTGTACTTTGGATTGCAGGCGACCTCTTACATGCAGCTCTTCTTCCCGGAAAGGTGCTTTTAACAGTATTAAATACAACTATATTGCTCATATTCACGTCTTTAACTTACCTTCACCTGAGGAATAAAAATGGTTACCTTCGCACCGTTTCCGGAGGAAAATAAAGCTTCAGGACAAACAAAAGAGCCTTCCTATGAATGTGAATATTATCAATCAATCGCACCATCCTTTACCGACTTACGAAACTGCTCATGCTGCAGGAATGGACTTGCGCGCTTTTCTTACTGAAGCAATTTCATTAAAACCTTTAGCTCGCGCTATCGTTCCAACGGGTCTGTTCATTGAATTGCCTGAAGGTGTGGAAGCACAAGTTCGTCCGCGTTCAGGACTGGCAGCAAAAAAAGGCGTGACAGTATTGAACTCACCGGGAACTATTGATGCAGATTATCGCGGCGAGATAAAAGTAATTTTGGTGAATCTTTCCAATGAAGAATTTATCATCAATGATGGAGAAAGAATTGCTCAATTAGTAATTGCCCGTCACGAAAAAATAGAATGGAACCCGACAGTTTCTCTTCAGGAAAGCGAAAGAGGAGCAGGAGGTTTCGGTTCAACAGGATCAAAATAATTTAAACACTGAATATAAATTACGAATGAGAATAATTGTACCAATGGCCGGAATGGGCAAAAGAATGCGCCCGCATACCTTAACTGTTCCTAAACCTTTAATACCGATTGCAGGAAAACCTATCGTGCAATGGTTAGTAGAAGACATAATAAAAGTCTGCGCTGAGAAAGTTGAAGAAATTGCTTTTGTAATCGGCGATTTCGGACCTGAAGCTGAAAAAAATCTGATTGCTATAGCTGAAAAATTGGGAGCCAAAGGAACTATTCATCACCAGGAGGAGCCGCATGGAACTGCGCATGCAATATTGTGTGCAAAGGAAGCGTTGGAAGGCAAAGTAATCGTTGCTTTTGCCGATACACTTTTCCGTGCCGATTTTAAAATCGACGACAAACAGGAAGGTGTGATTTGGGTTAATAAAATTGAAGACCCAAGAATGTTCGGTGTAGTAAAATTAAATGGCGATGGTTTTATTACTGACTTCGTTGAGAAACCGTCGACCTTTGTTTCTGATTTGGCAATCATCGGAATTTACTATTTCAAAGACGGAGAATATCTGAAAAATGAACTTCAATATCTTATTGATAATAACATTCGTGAAAAAGGAGAATATCAATTGACGAATGCTTTAGAAAACATGAAGAAAAAAGGAACAAAGTTTGTTCCCGGAAAAGTTGATGAATGGCTCGATTGCGGAAATAAGGATGCAACTGTTTATACAAACAAACGCGTTCTGGAAATGAATCATTCTGCTGCAATGATTGCTTCATCGGTAAAAAAGGACAATTCAATTATCATTTCGCCTTGTTACATTGGTGAAAATGTCGAATTGAAAAATTCAATTGTTGGTCCGCATGTATCGCTTGGTGCAGGTTCAAAAATCGAAAATTCTGTTGTGTCAAACAGCATTATTCAAACAAATACAAAAATCCGAAATAGTGTAATTGGAAATTCAATGATCGGTAACGCTGCGGAATATATTAATTCGCCTGAGCAATTAAGTTTAAGCGATTATTCGACTCATAATTAATTTATACCGGTACCCACCGAAATAATAATGAACAGACTATTTATTTTTTCCTTAGCCCTTGTGCTTCTTGCAGGATGCAAAGGTGGTCAAACTACGACATCTTCCTCTAAAGCAAATAGTGGATTAACGGATTCTCAACGTGCGGAGGTGACGTACGCTTTCTTTAATGCTAACAAAGAAAAGATTCTTGGCAATTTGGATAATGCTGCCGGTCTTTTTTCTGAAGTCATCAGAAAGGATCCAACTAATGCTGCAGCAATGTATGAGTTGGCAAATATTTACAACGAACAGAAAAAATATGCTGATGCACTTTATTTTGCAAAAGGCGCCTATCAGATCGATAAAAAAAACAGTTGGTATGTTTTAACGTATTCGGATATTCTTCAGAAAAATAAAAAATTTATTGAGTCTGCTGAAGTATTGGAAAAAGCAGTAGATGCCGATCCGTCAAAAACGGAGTATTATTATGAATGGGCTTCCGCTTTTTTATTCGCTGAACGTCCTGCAGATGCACTTAAAGTGTATGATAAACTGGAATCAAAAATCGGAGTGAATCCTGAAGTCATTATGCAAAAGTCGCGCATCTATCAGCGATTAAATAAAAATGATAAAGCAATTGAAGAGCTGAATAAACTCATTGAATTGGATCCAAAAGATTCTCAAGCTTATGGTATGAAAGCTGAAATTTATCAGGCTATGGGTAAAAAGGATTTGGCGCTTGAAACGTACAATAAGATTCTGTTAATCGATCCCGAAAATCCGTATATCCATTTATCACTGGCCGATTTTTATCGTAACAATGGAGAGAAAGAAAAATCTATCGATGAATTAAAAAAAGCGTTCCTTAATAAAGAACTTGATATCGATACAAAAATCAGTATTCTCAGATCTTATTATTCATTGATTGATATTCATCCGGAATTACGGGAACAGGCGTTGGAAATGTGTTCGTTGCTTGTTCAGGCAAATGCGAATGAACCAATTGCTCATGCAGTGTTTGGAGATTTTCTGATCAAATATAATAAGCCGGAGGAAGCGAAAGCAGAATATCTGAAAGCAAAAGAATTGGGATCAAAAGATTTTGCTATTTATAGTTCGTTGATGTTATTGAATGCTCAACTGCAAGACTGGAAATCGCTTACTGAAATTAGTGTGGAAGCCCTTTCTCTTTTTCCTGAACAATCGTTGCCTTATTTTTTCAATGGCCTGGCACAAATTCAAAATAAAAAATATAGTGAAGCTATCAGCGTATTAAATACCGGGGTGAAATTAGTAGTTGACAATAAAAGCCTCGAAGGACAATTCTTTGCCAGCCTCGGAGATGCTTATAATGAAACACGCGACTATGTAAAAAGTGATGAAAGTTTCGATAAAGCTTTAGAAATTAATCCGAAGGATGTGAACGTCATGAACAATTATGCATATTACCTTTCTGTGCGTAATGAAAAATTAGACAAAGCTGAAGCGCTTTCTAAAAAATCGAATGAGCTAGATACTAATCAATCTTCTTATGAAGATACCTATGGTTGGATTATGTATAAACAAGGAAAATATTCAGATGCTAAGATCTGGATTGAAAAATCTCTTTCTCATGGCAGCGATAAAAGTGCAACGGTACTCGAACATTATGGTGATGTCGTATTTCGTCTTGGTGATAATGAAAAAGCATTGGAGTACTGGATGAAAGCAAAAGCTGCCGGTGAAGGTGCTTCGGAATTTTTGGACCGAAAGATTATGGAGAAAAGACTTTTTGAATAAGGCGTAGGATGGAAAAAAATTATTTCGTTTTTCGGAATTTCGTTTTTCGTTTTTCGTTTTTCGTTTTTCGGAAAAAGTCTGATTTCCGAATTTTAGCAATATTCTGTTTAATCTTTTTTTTAGGTGCTTGTAAAACGCATAGAAAGGTTGTAGAAACACCATCAGCTTCAACTAAGTTAAAAGGTGAAGAAGTAATTCAGGCTTTCGACAGTGTGATCGCCCATCAGTTTCAATTCAAATATCTCACTGCCAAAGCAAGTGTAGATTATACTGATAGAACCGGAGACACACGAAGTTTCGATATTAATTTAAGACTCAAACGTGATAGCGCAGTTTGGATTTCCATTACGCCACTGTTAGGAATCGAAGCTGCCCGCATCATGGTTACTACCGATAGCGTTTGGATGTTAGACCGTGTTCACAAAACGGTTTCTCGTCGCAACATCAGTTACTTTGAAGAGTTATTGCGGACGAATGTCAGTTTTGATATGCTGCAGTCAGTCATTGTCGGAAATTATTTTCAGTATCTGAAAAATGAAAAACTAAAATCAATCTATGAAGATGAGCCATATTATATTTTGAGTTCGTTGAATAAAAGACAAGTGCGTCGTGCAGCAGAAGAGAAAGATCCCAATAAACCGGTGGTACAGGATTTTTGGATTGACGGGAATTTCAGAATTGCAAAATCAAAAATCACCGACGACAAACAAAATCGATTCGTTGAAGCGACGTATAAAGATTTCGTTGATGTGAATGGTACATTGTTTCCAAATAATCTGGTGTTAACCATTTCCGGCATTACACCAACAATTATGAAAATCAATTATTCAAAAGTAGTTCAGGTTGATTCATTGCAAATGCCATTCTCGATTCCGGAGAAGTATGAGGTGAAATAGTGCGAATTATTTTATTGTAAATTTATCGATTTGAAATTAAAATTCATTTACTGGTTTGCCTATTACAATCTCGACTCTCCCAGCGTTCGCTACAGAGGTTATTATCCGTTGAACTATTTGAAGGCTAACTTCGGAATAAATTCTTGTTTCATTACGCCTAGTTACAAACCAAAAAAAGTATTACGATTTTTAATCGCTTATTTTTCTGCATTGTTTTTTCGAAAACAGGGATCAGTGATTGTAATTCAAAGAGTTAATTCTAATTTTATTTATGCTAACCTGTTGAAATTACTCGTTACTGTCAGAAAAGAAAATATAATTTATGATCTTGACGATGCTGATTATTTAGAGGTTCCGCCAAAAACAATTTATTATTTTATCAGGAATTGCAAAACGGTTTCGGTTGGGAGCAATGAGATTTTTAAAAACATTTTTGAAATCAACAAAAATTTATTCCTGAATACATCACCAACGCCGGATCTAAATATTGTTAAAGATAAAAAGAACCCCATTTTTACAATTGGCTGGATTGGAAATTTCGCCGGAGGACATAAGGAAAGCATGGTAAAATATTTTTTTCCTGCACTGGAGAATTTGCCAATGAAAATCAAACTTATTTTACTGGGCGTTGCAAAAGAATCTGAACATATTTTTCTTGATGAATATTTCAAAGATCATAAAAATGTCCAATTAGAAATGCCGCAAAATATTGATTGGACAAATGAAAACAGCATTCAGAATCAAATTTTGGAATTTGATATAGGAATAGCAACACTTCTTGATAACGAGCATCAACGATCTAAGTCAGGGTTTAAAGCAAAGCAATATTTAAATAACGGAGTTCCTGTTTTGAGTTCAGATATTCCCGAAAACAATATCTTCGTTAAACATGGTATTAATGGTTTTTTGTGCTCAACTCCTGAAGAATTCAGAAAACGAATCATCGAAGTTGATGAAATGAAGGACGAGGAATATAAAGTACTTTCAGATAATGCCAGAAGGTCAATTTCAAAGTTTAACTTGACTAAGTACTGCCATACGTTTATTTCGAATTTTGAAGAGGCAACGAATTGTTCGTGATTCGTTAGTCGACCGGTCACCGTTTATTAGTTACCGCCGTCAAAACTCGACCTTTTTATTTCTCCTGCTATAACAAACTTTTCACCGAATTTTGCGTTAAAAAAGCCTCTTCAATCAATAGAATCAATGTTTTCGGGGTCAAAGCAATCGTTTCAATTATTTCAAAACAGTAAAAAAATGTCTGTAAAATGCGTTTTTTTGATGCTTTGTGTGCTTTTGCTTATTTCGGGAACGTCTTTCGGACAATCTAAACGCGAACTGGAACGTAAAAAAGATGCTATCCAAAAAGACATTGAATACACTAATCAGCTTTTAAAACAGACAAAGAAAAACAAGTCTACTTCCTTGAATCAGTTGGTGACGCTCAATAAAAAAATCAGTTATCGTTCTGAGTTGATCACAACCATTAACACCGAAATTAGTTCGGTGGAAAATGAGATCGGTACTGTGAGCACAAATATTGATTCATTGAATTCCCGTTTGGTAAATCTCAAAAAGCAATATGGACAAATGCTCTATTATGCTTATCGTAATCAGAGCACCTATTCAAAATTGATGTTCGTTTTTTCAGCTAGCGATTTCAATCAGGCTTTCAAACGAATGCAATACTTGCGGCAGTTAAGTCAATACCGAGAAAGTCAGCGTGACAAAATTGTTGAAGTGCAGGATTCACTGAACGGAAAGAAGACGAAACTTCAGGTTGTAAAGCAAGACAAAAAACAATTGCTCACGTCTCAGAAAAGAGAGAAAAATCAACTCGATAAGGAGAAGAAAGAGCAAGTGAATATGCTCAACAATCTCACCTCTCGTGAGAAGAGATTGCGCAACGATTTGAAAGAAAAAGCACGGCAAGAACAGAATCTGGCGAATAAAATAGAAGACATCATCAGGAAAGAAATTGAAATGGCAAAAGCTGCCAGTAAACGTCAATCCAATTCCAAAGCAACGGCAAGTGTCACCAAACGCAAAACTGATATTCCAAATACTGCAGCAGTGCTTTCAAATACTCCTGAAACCATTAAGCTCAGTAACGATTTCGAAAGCAATCGCGGTCGGTTACCTTGGCCGGTTGAACAGGGAATGATCAGCAGTTCTTTTGGCCGACATTCTCATCCAATTTGGAAAGATGTGGTTGTAAATAATAATGGCGTCAACATTAACTCTGCAAAAGGAGCAAAAGCAAGAGCTATTTTTGAAGGGAAAGTAATTCGTGTTTTACTTGTTGTCGATAAATATGCTGTGCTCATTCAACATGGTGAATATTTTACCTTGTATTCCAATCTGGAACAAGTGTATGTAAAAGCTGGGGACAAGGTCATTACCCGTCAGCCGCTGGGTGTTGTTCAAACTAGCGAAGAAGATGATAAAACAGAGCTTCATTTGGAAATTTGGCGCGGAAGCAACAAAATGGACCCTGAAAACTGGATTGCCTCGAAAAGGTAGATTTTATACGAAAAATCAGAAACTAACAATCAATAAAACATTTTAAATCATCATTTGTTACAAATGAGGAGATAAATCTCATTCAACACATAGGATTTAACCCTATATTTGTAGCGGAATAAATACACTTTCTAAAACAAACACAATGATCTCATCGGTATTACTTGGGTTTCTAGGCGGTTTAGGCGGCGGAGAAATTTTTCTAATTGTTGTAATTATACTGGTATTCTTTGGTGGTAAACGAATTCCCGAATTGGCGCGTGGACTCGGCAAAGGAATCAGAGAATTCAAAGACGCAAAAGATGGCGTGGCAACAAAAGATGACGAAATAAAAAAATAATTATTTCGAACTTCTGATTCTTTCAATTGTTTCTACCAGGATTTCTTCCCGGAAAGGCTCGAGTGCTTTGTGGTCTCTTTTCTCCAGTTCCGTAATTAGTTTTTTCCCTTTCTGTACACTGATGAAGTAAATTATTTCATTAAACTTCTGAGTGGGTAACAACTCATTTTCGACAAATAACCAACCAACTTTACGTTTATTGTTCTTGAGGTATAAGGTCGCAATCTTGTTCAGATGCGGAGTGATATCATCGAATCCCATGTGGCTGGAGGATGTTTGTGAAATTATTGTAGATGGCGCTTGCATATGTTTCTTCTATCAGTTCTTCTTCCTGACGATTGTTTTTAGTACTATTTAATATTGCTGTAATATCTATTCGTGTGACGTTCTGATTAACCGTGCTGATCTCGAAAACAAGCTGGCACGCTTTCTTAAACCAATTTCCTTCTTGATAAGCGACAACTACCGATAAATTCATGGTTTGAACAATGAACCCTTTTCGGAGTAACATCTCTTTTAATTTTTCTAAAACATCGGGCAAAGCAAGCCCAAGTAGCGCAGTTTCCATAGTGCTAGATTTTGTGTAAGTCTGCCAGTGCACTCGCAAAGACAGCAATCGTAAAAGGTTTTAGAACCTGTGCTGCTTATTTAGCAGTGCAACACATTCTTCAGATAGACAAATCGAAAATACCATATTCACGCTCCCAAGTCCATTAAATTAAGTCAATCCGCCTGATTTTGCAGTCAACCTGTTGTTTTACCAAGTGAATTGCGGATTTCGGATTCGGGATTTCGGATTGGGCGGGTCACTAAGGGGCGATTGCTCCAATAAACGTAGCTCCCCAATCCGAAATCCCGGTGGTGCTTCATTTTCAATAATTTCTTTGTTGATAATTTTGAGGTTTATTGATCTCGTTAAATTCGAGAAGTACCAGAGTTGGAAATTTAGATTGTAATAAAAGTTGATTATTTTAAAAATTTAATGGAAAGAATATAAAACGGCATAAAGTTAAATACTTTGCAATCTCTTCTATACTGATGTATAATTTGCCCCGGGGGGCAAATAAGAAATTAAAATGACCGGTATACAATTAACAATATATAGAATTTATTCGGTAAAGAAATTTGGCTGACGCCATGCAAGAGTCCCCTTTTTCCCCTCTTGCAAGACTACCATTAAAGGCAGCATGACTAAATAGGCAAATGACTTTATTTTTATTTGAATTTGTAACCCCATTAATGACGGTTATTTTATGCAACAACAAAGGAGAAATTCAAACTGACCCACTATCGAAATCACCAAGTAAATAATCTCGCCAATTTATTGTTGTATTTCCCGTACTTGATTTTTGTAGTTCTTTTCCGGCATAAAGGACGATAGACGTGTCGTATCCGGTTAAGGTTTTCCACCATTTAAGATTTTTATAAGCATCCTGCGAAACAGTCATTCCCGATTTTATTTCTATTGGCAATAATTTTTTTTCTGAATCGATTACGACATCAATTTCATGTCCGCTCTTATCACGCCAGTAGAATAATTGGCAATTTAGATTTCGATGAACCCGAGCTTTTTCCAACTCAGCAACCACTAAATTTTCAAATATAGATCCACGTAAAGGATGAGTATCCAGCTGATCAGTCGTAGTTACTCTCAATAAAGAACAAATCATTGCCGTATCATAGAAATATAGTTTGGGCCTTTTAACAATTGTTTTTTTAAAATTATTATAATGTGGGCGTAAAAGAAAAATAATAAAACTGTTCTCCAAAATTCCAATCCAGGATTGAATTGTTTTCATGTCTACACCTGTTTCAATTGCAAGTGCAGACAAATTTAATTCTTGTCCACATCGACCGGCTAACAAAGAAAGAAATCGTTCAAATACAATCAAATCGTTTACATTTTTTATTTGACGGACATCTTTTTCAATATATGTGCTAATGTAATTTCTGCTCCAATCTACTGATGAAATTTCTTGATCATAAATTGGTGGATAAAAACCATTTAACATTAACTCATTATCATTTAAACTAAATGATTTTAAAGTGACAAGTTCTTCCAGTGAAAAGGGTAATAAATTCAAGTATGCTATTCGACCGGCCAGGCTTTGAGAAATAGATTCCTGCAATTGAAAATTATTTGATCCGGTTAAAATAAAGAGACCTTTTGTTTTACTTTCATCCAATACTTCTTGTAGATACGAAAAAAGCTGCGGGGTTCTTTGAACTTCGTCAAGTATGGCACCTTTTTCATATGTATGTAAAAAACCTCTTGGATCTTCTATTGCAAATCGGCGGGTGTCCGGATTTTCCAATGAAACATAAGGTTTATCCGGGAAAACGGACCGAACTAAGGTTGTTTTACCCGACTGCCGAGGTCCGATTACCGCTACCGATTTGAAGCTTTTTCCTAAAGCAATTAATTTTTTTTCGGCTATTCGTTCTATCATATTTCAAATATACGGAATAATTCGGAATCAGATTCCGAATTCGGATTAAAATTTCGGATTTCGAAATCCTCAATTCAATGATTAAAAGACAATTGCTTCCAATAAACGCAGCCTGCCCAATCCGAAATCCGCATTCCGAAATCCGCAATTTTTCCCCAATTCCCCATTTCTCTACCAATTCCCTTAACACCATTCTTCAGCTAGGCAATAGAATCGTAACCTACCTTTATAGGCATATCAGAAGCAGAAAGGGGATTCTGCCCGATGTGTAAGAACCTCAATGGTTTAATTGTAAATTCATTTCTTGTTCATCGTATCATGGTTGTCAATTAGCAGATAATCATATCTTTGCGCTCCCGGATAATCCCCGAAATTGATGTAGAAACAGTGTTTTAAACAGAAGGAACAAGCGAATGACTAAAATTTCAAAACTACTTTTAACGACAACTTTGCTCCTGGCATCGGTGCTCTCTTTCTCACCGGCTAATGCTCAGTTGATCAATGAACAACAAACTGTTGTTCCAGACTCGTACGATCCTATTGCAGCAACTCTTGATAGCTTAGTAAACCTTAGTTATATCCAACGACTCAACTCAAATTCAGCATACGGTTTTACTTCCAGTAATTTCCGTCCGTTTGAAGTACCCACTTATTCTGCCGATGTCTACCAAAAAAGAATGGAGAAAATTCAAACTCCAATTCCTCTTTGTTACAATAGTATGGTGAAGGATTATATCGAAATGTATGCCGTTCGCAAACGCGGTTTGACAGAGCGAGTAATGGGATTGTCGAATTTATATTTTCCAATGTACGAGCAGATTCTCGATCAACAGGGTCTGCCTGTTGAATTCAAATATTTATCTATTGTTGAAAGCGCTTTGAACCCTGCAGCTGTATCAAGAGTAGGTGCAACCGGACTTTGGCAGTTTATGTTTGCTACTGGTAAGTTGTATAATTTAAAGATCAACTCTCTTATCGACGAGCGCCGTGATCCTGAAAAAGCGACTTATGCAGCTTGTCAGTATTTCAAAGATATGTATGCAATCTATAACGATTGGCTTTTAGTAATTGCTGCATATAATTGTGGTGCAGGGAATGTGAATAAAGCGATAGCACGAAGTGGTGGCAAACATACTTTTTGGGAAATTTGCAATTACTTACCTAAAGAAACTCGTGGATATGTTCCGGCATTTATTGCTGTCACTTATTTAATGTCATATCCTGCTGAACATAATCTTTCTCCTGTAGCTCCTGCTTTAACTTATTTTGAAGCTGATACTGTAATGGTAGATCAAAAAGTTTCATTGAAGTCTATTGCCGATGCAACTAATACACCGCTTGATTTAGTTCAATATCTAAATCCAATTTACAAACGAGGTATTGTTCCTGATGCTGATGAGCCTATGGCTGTCAGACTTCCTACAAATAAGATTAGTGCTTACCTGGCAAATTTATCCTCAATCTATAAACCCGAAGAGAATAATTATTCTGCAACTTTTGCTTCAAGCGATAAAATAGATGGTGGCTCTGTCAATAATGGTTTAGTAAGAACAACTCATAAGGTAAAACGTGGCGAACATCTTCAATCCATTGCAAACCGTTATTCTTGTTCTGTTGGTGAATTGAAAAAATGGAACAGATTAAAATCTACTCATCTCTCCGCTGGTCAACGTCTCACTGTTTATGTTCAAGATAAAAAAACACCTGTAAAACTAGTTGAGAAGGCAGATCAAACAAAACAAGCTAATCTTGCTGTTATTAAAACAACTACTGATTCTGCACTTACAAATGCCGTTGCACAAACAAATGTTGCAAATCAAAAAAACACTTCGAATTCAGAGAAAAGCAGTCGTTTTATATATCATGTTGTTGCTGCCGGTGATACACTTTGGAAGATTGCTCAACGTTACGAAGGTATGACTGTAGAACAAATTAAAGAAATCAATAAACTTCAATCTAACGAGCTGAAAATCGGAACCCGCATCAAAGTTTTAGTGCAAGGCTGATCTTGTCACAATAAAGTTAAAAGGCACCTTTTCAGGTGTCTTTTTTTTTGAATAGAAATTTCATTAACCGAATTTTTATACATTTGTTTAAATTCAAAAAAAACCTAATATGAAAAAGTCACTCGTATTTTTATTTCTTCTTTCTTTTGCAACAATTGCCTTTGGGCAGACTTTAGTAAATCCCAGCTTTGAGGATTGGACTTCGTTTTCTGCTTCCGGTGGAGTAGGAGAATATCCGACGGGTTGGACAACAACTGATAGCACTACAATGGCAAGCGGAGGAGTTCAATCGGTTTGGAGAGGAACTGACCCGTTTGCAGGCTTGGCTTCTTTACATTTAAAATCTGCTCTTATTGTTTATTCAGGAATAAATGTTGCAGGACCTGCTGTAGCTACAAATGGAATAATTGCTATTAAGCAAGTAGGACTTTCTGCCTCTTATGATTATAGCGGAGGAACAGCAGATACTTCCCGGGCCAGATATTATTCGGGACAATATAAATATTCGCCTGATATCACTTCTACTGACTCAGGACTAGTGAATGTTTATTTGCTTAAATGGAATGGCGCTAGTCGTGACACCATTGCTGCAGGAAGTGTATCGTTAGATTCAGCAACTTCATATCGCCAGTTTATGGTGACAATGAATTACCGAGATTTTATTAATCAGCCCGATACCTCACTGATTATTATTCAATCAGCTAAAGGTGGGTTGGTTTTATTTGCAACAAGTGTTCCAAATACAGAGTTGACGATAGACTCATTAAACGCTACCGGCTTTGTTGGTGTAGAAGAATTAACCGGCGATGTAAAAAGTTTTACTGTCTATCCATCACCGGCTGCTAGCTTTATCACGCTTGACGCAGAACTAAGAAATCAAACTTCTCTTTCATACGATATTTTTGACAGCAACGGTCGTTGGATCCGTACAGCAAAAATGAAAACTTCAAAAGAAACAATTGACATCTCTGATTTATCTGTTGGCAATTATGTTGTGAAGTTAAATGGAAATGGAAAAATGATTACTGCGGAGAAGTTTTCGGTTTTGAGGTAGAATCGTATTTCGTTGTTCGATATACGAACATGACGGTTTGTTTCATCTTGTTTATTGCCGTCGCCTTTAGGC
>CAYHCU010000015.1:0-23342 GCA_964355035.1 uncultured Flavobacteriales bacterium
GAATGTAATTATTTTTTCTCTTTCTCTTCTTTCATTGAATTCAACTGCAATTTCAACTCGCTCACTTCTTTTTTTAATACGTCAATATCAGTTTTCATCTGTTGAAGTTCAATGATAGAAATATTTGTTGTGTCAGAAATATCTGATTTTTCTGTTTTAATTTCAACTATAGTAATAACTGAATCTTTTACAATTGACACTTCTTCCTTTTTCGTTTGATTGATGTCCGGAGTCTTTGTTGTTGAAGTTGTTGTAACAGTAGTTGTAGTGGTTGTAGTCCCACCCTTTTTTAATGTTCGTATAAATGATAATACTTGCCAGCGCTCTGTATCAGTCAACTTTTCTTTAAAAGATGGCATGGGCTTTCTGCCTTCTGTTGTTTTCCAAAAAATTGCGCCATCACTCATGTTTTGCATTTCTGAAGCTGAAAAATCTCCGCAGGAGATATCAATTTTTTCCGCTTTCGCTCCATCGCCTAATCCCTTAGCACCATGGCACGATTTACATTCTTTTGACCAAATATCTTTACCGGCTTTCACATTAGCGTCATCAAATTTTATCGGGCTTTTCTTTTTTGCATCAGTAGCAGGAACATTCCATTCTTTTCCTTTTGGTTTATCCTGAGCAACTGAATTTGAAATGGAAAAGAGAACCGAAAAAATTCCTATGAATAGCGAGTACGCAATTTGCTTTAGTGTTTTCATCTATTTTTTCTTTACTGTTTAAAGACTTACAGGCAAATCTAATCTTAATTAATCACAAATTATATGACATATTTCACTACCACAGGTCGCTCCTACGGAGCTATGTTTCGAAAAACGCCAATTTCTACAAACAGTTTGCTCCTACGGAGCACAACTATTGTCTCAAGTAGCAACAAAAAAAGGCTCCGTAGGAGCGACCTAGAGATTTCCGAGGATGGTGCCGTGCAGTTTTATAAAACGAAAAATGAAATATTGCCATCACTTTTAAAGAACTGAGGAAAAATACAACACCCCTTCAGCTCTAGGTCTCTCCACGTTTATGTAAAGTTGACTTCTCTGCATGGTAGCACTTCCCTAATCTAATAGCAAACAATAAGAGGAATCGGAGTCCTTTAACTTTTGTGCCTAGAGACCTACAAGGTTCTTACAGAATGACAGTCGTGTTGCTAATAAGGGAGGAGAAATAAAACCAACAAGATTCTTTCAGAATTTAGCTGTCACCTTTACTAAAAGGTATTCATTTAACTAACAATTCCCGATTCAATCGCTACTGCTTTTGGAAATAAAATATTATTTTCAAGATGAATGTGTATGTGCAAGTCTTGTTCGAATTCGTCCAATTTTGCATAGAGTGCTTTGAATGTATTGCATGCCCATTCCGGTGGTGTATAATTATCGCTAAGCTTTGCAATTTCTTTCAACAGATTTCCGACAGCTTCGTGCTCGTTTTCCATCATGTTAATCGGAGCTGTTACCGTTCCAAAATGCGGAGCTTCCAATTTGCTATGTTCTCTTTTTGCAGCGATAAGTTTTTTAATATATGGGAAAAGTACATTTTCCTCTTTTTGCATGTGGGATGTCAACTCATCAGCTACCAATGAAAATAGTTCCCGAATTTTAATTACAGGCGGATGGCCCTCTCCATGCACACGTGCTACCTTAGTCGCATATTCATCGATTAACCCAAGCGATTCTGTCACATAAACATGATGCGTATTCACAATGTAATCAATAAGAAAATCAAGCTCCCAATTGTTGAAATTTTGCGAAGGCAAAACCTTATCGTCTAAATTTTTTAAATCCTGCAATAAAGTGTTTACTTCAATATTGTTTTTTTCGCAAGCTTTACGAATGGAAATTCCTCCTCCACAACAAAAATCAATTCCGTATTTTTTAAATACATGTGCTGCTTTTATGTTGACCGAAACTACGTCAGCTACTTTTAATTCTTCTGATAACATCATTTTACCTGTTTTTTACGTGAATAGGAGTTTTAGAAATATTAAACTAATAACATCATCCAAAATCCTTTGACAAAGGTCAATTATATCTTTCCCCCTTGAATATGACTCGCATCATAAAAAACAAAGTATTATTCACTGTTGCTCTTCCAACAGCTCTATTCTCTCGAAGGCGTTTTCGGCATAAAATAAATGTTTTCAAAATTAACCACTCCATTTTCACTTATTTTTAGAAGCAATGATTGGTATGGTTTAAAAGCCAGCATTACAGGAATTGATTTTTGGTTGAAATTAATATTCACCGTTCTAATAATTGTTGAATCTTGAAATGACTGTCCATAGGCTACAGGATATGTCACTTCTTCCGAGTTTGGATTTGGAAAAAATAAAAGTGCAGATTTTCCATTTGACCTACCCCAAAATGCAGGAACAATTTCTCCTTCCACCAATGGTCGTTGTTTTATTAACAGACGAAAATCGTTACTTACATTGGGCAATTTTTTTAACGATTCAAGAATCACATCAAAATCCAAACTTTTAATGTAACCACTTTGCTCAGGATTCTTCTTAAGACAAATCGGAAGTCCTTTCCTGGCAAGATTGAAAAGTGTTTTTAAGGTTTCAAAATCCAAATGTTCGACATCTACATAAAGTACTTTAAAAGTTAAGCCATTTATTTTTAAGCTGCCATTATCAAAAGTTGCCTTGCTAAGGAAATCATTGTTGATCCATAAAGGTTGAAACCCCTTTAACTCAGAATTAAAATGCAAATAGCGCAACTCATAAGCGCCCCACGACCATTGAAGTTGTAGCTCCTTGGGATACTCCCCTGCAATCCATGCATCTTCCAATGGCAAATATACTGCGATATCTGAATAGGTTTTTCCCCATCTCATTTTTTCGGAAACTCTTGCCATGTAATTATTGAACGATTGAAATTCTTCCGAAAGACTACCCTTTTTACCAACATGAACACTGGCATAAAAATAATTAGTGTCTATTCCAATAGGATTATACGGCATTCCATGCCAAAAAATCTGATTCACTCCATTTGAAAAAAGTGCATCTGCTACCAATTTCAAATCTGACGTCTGCTCCTCTCGAATATGCTTAGCAGGAAAACCATACATGCACGTGAAAGTCTCCGATGAAACAATATTTTTTCCTGAAAGTGCAGCAGAAGAAGCAACGATCTTTGAAAAGTTAGGCTCATATAACATTGCTTCAGTTTCAGGTACATCGATTGCTGCATATGCTGATATTAAATCCGTCGGAGATCCGCTACATTGCGCTCTACTAAAAGAACCTAATTGATGCGCCTTCTCGGTAAAAGGAATGTAGAATTCATTAAGAACCATCTTAGAAATTAGTTTCATATAATCATATCGTGGACCGGAATTGTAAGAGACATAAATACTATCCATGAATGGCCGGATATCATAACCAAATTGCTTTTCAAAAATTGAATCAAAACCATTTGTCCACAACCTATTTGTTTCTACTTCCCAAGAGTCACAAAAAATTGCTGATGGTGTACCTTTAAGAGCAGGAGAAAGCGCATCTCCCATTATTGTAGAGTATCGCTCAAATGCATTTCTGTAAAGGTGATTCAATACATTCCCTGTGTCCGGATGGGTCCAGGATAAACGCAAAGGTTGTTTGAAGTTCGGATCGTTCCATACCTGCGTCCTGTCAGAATCATGGACAAATGTTCCTCCAAAAGGCCACAACGTCCCAAAAGTAAAATCACAGCCAAGTCCGATGCTATCCGCATACTTTTTTGTGAATGTAACTGCTTCTTGCCATTGTGCTCCAAGCCATGGAAAACGCTCTGCATTTGGATTACGTTTGACAGGGTAAATAAAAGCAATTTCTACACCACCGAAATTATTTTTCTTCAACCAATCCAATTGTTCTTTGACATCCTCATGTTTAATAACAGAAGCAAACCACCACCACCGTGTATACGGTTTGCAACTTTGATAGAGAGAATCGGATTTTTTTGAAATCCCACCGAGACTTCTTTTCAGAACTGCTTTTTCTTTTTGAAAATCAGCGGCAGGAGAAGAATTTTCAAAACACTCATCTTGACTTGTTCTCCAAAGTGCATTACTACTTAAGCTTGCAAAAATAATTATCGTTACAATTATTGCAGCTCTCTTCATTCTTTACCTAAAAATAAATTATTGAATTACGATTTTCTTGTAATAGCTATTCACCCCATTATTTAGGCTCAAGAAATAAATTCCTTTAGAAGATGAAAAATCAATATCGTTTGACATCGATTTTCCACGTTTAGAAAAATATACTTTTTCGCCTATTGCGTTGTAAATTGAAACTTCGCAATTATCAACTTTAGTACTTATACTAAACTTTCCTGTTGATGGATTAGGATAAACAGAAAAATATTTATCCGAATAAATCTGATCATTAACATTATCAACTAATGGTTTGCAGCAATTTCCTCCTCCACTAATATTGTAAGTTCCGCTCCAACATCCATATTGTGTATAATGAAAATAAATTTCGGAATTTGAAGTTGCAAACTCAGTCATAAAATAATCAGCAATCTGATCCGAAGTATTACAACCTCCTTGGTAAGTTGAGTCAGAACAAGCAGTATTGCAAATAATACCTGAGTAACCATAAGGATTGTTTATGGTAGCAGCAGGAATAAAATTTATCGTTACCAGCGAAGGGGAGACACCATACACTCCTTTCACGTCGATATCCGGTGTACAATGGATATTAGAAGAATTGAAATACCCTGCATAAACAACCTCGGTAACATTTGCCAAATAAGTTCCCGAAATAATTACTGAATCATCTTCATATGAAACAATACCGATTTTTAGATTCGGAATATTCTGGTCAACATTAATACGAAGAATTCCGCCGTCATAATTAGAAAAAATTGCAATGTTCCCGGAGGATTTGCAGAACAACTGTGCATTTACAACCGACCATGAGTTTGACAATCCAAAGAAAATAATCGATAGCAATGTAATTTTTACGGTTTTCATTTTTTGACAAATTTAATTCTTATTACGCTTTTTGCGCTATGTATTTCGGCAATGTAAAAACCTGTTTGTAATGACGAGGCATTAAAATGCAAACTATGTTTATCAGAAATCAGTGCGAGGGCTATTGTTTGTCCGGTTAAAGTACGAATAGCTGCGGATTCAATCTCAGTTTCAGATGATGAAACAATGTTCAATTCTGAATGAACAGGATTAGGGTACAATTGAACTCCATCAAATTGCTCAACAGGAGAAATTCCAATTGTTGTTATTGGTGTACATATAGATGTATCGCTACAACCATTAGAAGAAATTATAACTGCATAACTTCCATTTGTAGCAGCGGTAAATGATGCTCCTATTTCTCCTGCTATAGGAGTGTTTGTATTACAGTCGATCCATTGATAAAGTGCGCCGGTTAATACAGCTGTGATCGTGTATCCTGAAACTGTCACTGAATAATCCGGAGCAAAAAATTCATACGCACCAATATCAGGAAAGAGAGAACGAACTTCATCACGCTGATCAAAATAGCTGTTTGCGTTCGGTATACCAGCGTCTATTGCCGGACTACCACATAACAAAGCATGTGTTTGGGTAAGGCCGCCATTGTCTGCTAACAAATCTAAAAGCGGATCAACATCCAATTGATTTCCTAATCCTGTCAATCCAAAGCCTGTATTATTACTGACGATGTTATACTCACTGCTTCCGTCGATTATCCCGGCATTTACAGCATCCTGACCGGAGCCGCCGCTCGCTGCATTATTCGAAAGGATAGTATTGATCATCGTCAATGAACCACTGTAATTATCCAATCCCCCTGCATCCGCACTTGATTCATTGTAAGCAACAGTTGAATTTATAAGGTTAAGTGCCCCTTCACTGTGAATAGCTCCACCACCGGCACCGCAACTATTTCCACTAAAAGTACTAGTGTTTAAATCAAATGCTCCTCCTCCTGAAATTGCACCACCAAATCCGGCTGCATGATTGCCACTTAGAGTAGAGAAATAAACGTATAATTCACTTCCTATTCCTGAAAATATTGCTCCTCCGGAATTACCTGAAGCTAAATTATTTTGAACAGAACAATGATCTAAAAATAAATAACCTGTGTTGTAAATAAGCCCACCGAACCCATCTGCTACATTATTCTCAAACAAGCAAGTATAGAACGAAAGATGTCCTTCGTTAAGTAAACCTCCTCCATTATCCAATATGGAATATCCATTTGTAATTTTTATGTTGTAAATCCTTACATAACCTGTACTGGACACATGTAAAATTCGACTACTTCCACCTCCGTCGAGTATTGTATTGCTTGACCCATTACCAAAAATATAAAGTGTAAATGTCACATCAATTTGGCTTGATAGTGAAATTGGTATACCGTCTAAGGCATTGTCAAATCGAATAGTGTCATCTGCAGATGCAGCACCTATTTGGTCACGTAGTGAACCACTTCCTGAGTCATTTGTATTGGTTACGATAAGTGTTGCTCCAGATGCAATATTATTCTGCAATTGGAAGATGCTTGCTAGTGCAAAAATTACAAGGAGTTTTCCTCGTAATAAGGAATAGATTTTTTGTAGCGGTTGTTTCATGAGTGTGATTTTTTAATTTAGGGGTAAAAATCTTCAATTATTTGAAAGGCTTCTTTTCTCCAACAGAAATTCCAGCGTCATACTATTTTCAATGTTTCCAACTCGATTTCCCAAGACATCAAAAATAATTAACTCAGAGCGATCTAATAACAAATCCGGTTTCAATTTAAATTTACTAATTATCGCTCAGAATTCAGCTACAATATATGAATAAATTACAATTTAAAGGTGCTTTTCCAATGATCTTACTTCAAATGCTTCCGAAAGAAAACAGCACGATGAAAGCTGATTCTGTTTCATGTTTCCATTCGGCTAGGAAATCCTCTATCGCTCTATACATGATTTCTTGATATGAAAATACTTTTACAAATAAAGTCAATAAATTTTCATAAGCAAATTTGCAAGGACAATAATTGTTAAATTTAATGAAATACCTAGATTAGACTGCTAATTGAAGTATATCAATGTTTCAACTTCCGCAGAAAATTAATATCAACAGAACCTGTGTTGCGGTAGATCATTGTAAGGATAGCTAAGCCGACAGCAACTTCAGCGGCAGCTACAGCCATGATGAAGAATACAAATACTTGTCCGGAAGCGTCGCCAAAATAAGTGGAGAATGCTGCTAAAAGCAAATTCACTGCATTCAGCATTAATTCAACGCACATAAAAATGATTATTGCATTTCTTCTGAAAAGAACACCTAAAACTCCGATACAAAAAATCAGAGTGCTAAGTATAATATAATTGCCTAGTGGTATTGTTTGAAAGATCGATCCCATTTTCTGAATTAATTAATTTCTTTTTTAGCTAACATTACTGCTCCTATCATTGCAACCAAGAGTAAAATTGATGACACTTCGAACGGAAGTGCAAAATCGCGGAATAATACTAATCCCAAATTCTGTATCAAACCAACTTGCGAATCAGGTGTTGAAGCAATTGAGGTAGTCGCCTGCCGAAGTGCGCCAACCATAACAATCATTAAAATACCTCCTGAAACAGTAGCCGCAATTTTTAACCATTTGCTCTTGTGTGGCTCTGTATCTGAATTCAGATTCAACATCATGATAACGTACAAGAAAAGCACCATGATGGCTCCTGCATAAACGATGATGTGTACTGCAGCCAGAAACTGGGCATTCATTAACACATAGTGACCTGCTATTGCAAAAAAGCAAATAATAAGGTATAATACGCTGTGCACCGGATTTTTTGATACCACAACCATCATTGCACTTAATATGGCAACGAATGAGAGAAAATAAAATAACGAAAGATTCATCTTTTGAGTTCTTATTAAGTTTTCAGCTATTACAATTTGTTATGCTGAAGATTTTTATTCTTTTTAAATTCTATTACGCCGGATGTTTGACGTCCGCTTACATCTATTCTTTCATTTACTCCTTCGACCAGCTTATCTTTTCCGAAAATAAATTCTGCTCGTTTAAATGTTGATGGGACCATTCTGTCTGTTAAGAAAATGGCTTCCTTCGGACAAGCTTCTTCACACAAACCGCAGAAGATGCAACGAAGCATATTGATTTCGTAAGTTGAAGCATACTTCTCTTCACGGTAAAGTTTTTCCTGACCTTTTTCACGTTCTGAAGCAACCATTGTAATTGCTTCTGCAGGACATGATAATGCACATAGTCCACAAGCAGTACATCGTTCTGCACCATTTTCGTCGCGCTTTAAAACGTGTTGCCCGCGGTAAGTTGGCGCAAACGCCCTATTCACATCGGGATACGATATGGTCGCTTTCTTCTTGAAGAAATGTTTTATCGTTAATCGCATTCCATTTATTATAGCAGGCAAATAAATTTTCTCCGAAAACGATAATTCGGTTTTTACTACTTCCTTGCTTCGGTTTGAGAGGGATTGCATTTTTTCGGATTAATAGATGTTTTTGCTTTTGTTATTGTTCACTTTCTATAAACTCTGACCAATTCAAAATTTATAAGTTAAAAGTCAAAAAGCGCAAATCTTGAACTCAATTTTATTTGCTTAATTTTTGACTGTTTTTGATTTATTTCTTTTGAATTTTGAATTTTAACTTTTGACTTCAATCCCAACTAACTTAACTTCCCCATAGCCCACATCACCATCCCTGTCAGGAAGATATTTGCAATTGAAAGAGGAATTAATATTTTCCATCCTAAATTCATCAGTTGATCATAGCGGAAACGCGGTAGTGTCCAACGTACCCACATGAAGAAGAAGATGAAAAAGAAGATTTTTCCGAATAAGAAGGCCGTGCCAATCATGCTTAACCAATTAGGATCTGTTATGAAACGACCAATGAGCGGCATATTGTAACCTCCAAAATAAAGTGTGCTAATTACTGCTGAAGAAATAAACATGTTAATGTATTCAGCGAACAAATAAAATCCCAATTTCATGGAACTGTATTCTGTGTGATATCCACCTACTAGTTCTGTTTCACATTCAGGTAGATCAAATGGTGCACGATTGGTTTCGGCAAAAGCGCAAATGATAAATATTAAACAACCGAGTGGCTGATAAAAAGCATTCCATTTTCCACTCGCTTGTTGTTCTGCAATTTCGCGAACACTCAACGTTCCTGTCATCATTACAAGAGCAATGATTGCTAAGCCCATAGCAACTTCATAACTGATCATTTGAGATGAAGCTCTTAATGCTCCTAATAATGAATACTTATTGTTTGATGCCCAACCGCCAATCATAATTCCATATACACCGACAGAAACCACTCCGAAGATGTAAAGTATTCCAATATTTACATCTGCAGCCTGAATCGGGTAAAAACTTCCACTAATGTTTATCCCTTTTCCCCATGGAATCACTGCGCTCGTCATTGTAGCTGTTAACATGGAAAGACTTGGGCCGAGAATGAAAAGAAACTTGTTCGATACATTCGGAATAATCTCTTCCTTCATGAACATTTTTACTCCATCAGCAACAGGCTGAAGTATTCCATAAGGACCAGCACGATTTGGACCCAAACGATCTTGCAAAAAAGCCGCTACTTTTCTTTCAGCATAAGTAGAATACATGGCCACGACGAGCGAGACTGCAAATACTGCTAAGATGATGACGATTTTTACGATGAGATATGTGGACATTTTTTTTGTTGGTTACTTGTTGGTGATATGAGGTCAGAGGTATGAGGTAAATTCTTACTATCGACTAGTTGATGGTATATGATTTATACTTTTTGGGGCGTTTTTCATTTTTCATTTTTCACTTTTCACTTTTCATTTTTCACTTTTCATTTTTCATTTTTCATTTTTCACTTTTCACTTTTCACTTTTTACTTTTCACTTTTCACTTTTTACCAACTTCTACTCGCCAATTTCCAATTTACGAACATCTGCCATTTTATTGAATAGAGGCTTATGAGTAGGAGCGATTGAGGTATAATGATTTTGAGATATTACAGAATGACGATCTAAATTTGCAGGGCCATCGATTGTCCAGTCGGATTTTGTTTTCTTTTCAAACCGACAATCATTGCAAATCCAATCAGTCACTTCATCATATTTATCTTTTCTTCCGGTAACACGATATACTTCTTCGCCTTTCATCCACAGTGTAACTTTTCCAGCGCATTTCGGACAATTACGATGAGCATCAACAGGATTTGAAAACCATACTCTGCTTTTGAAGCGGAAAGTTCTATCCGTTAATGCACCTACAGGACAGACATCAATCATATTTCCGGAGAAATCATTATCGACTGCTTGTTGAATATATGTACTGATTTCAGATACATCACCGCGATTCATTACTCCGTGAACACGTTTATCAGTAATTTGTTCTGCAACTTTTACACAACGGAAGCAAAGAATGCAACGTGTCATGTGAAGTTTAATCTTAGTCCCTATGTCAATTTTTTCAAATGTTCGACGAGCAAACTCATAGCGTGTTTTTGACAATCCATGTTCGTATGCAAGATCCTGCAAATTACATTCACCGGCTTGGTCACATACAGGACAATCGAGAGGGTGATTACAAAGTAAAAATTCAACAACACCACGTCGCGCTTCCACTATTTCAGGTGAAGTAATATTTTGAACTTCCATTCCATCCATCACTGTTGTCCTGCATGAAGCAACAGGTTTTGGCATAGGTCGCGGATCTTTCTCCGAACCTTTGGACACTTTTACAATGCAACTACGGCAATATCCTCCGCTTGTCTTTAATTTAGAATGATAGCACATCGCCGGCGGAACGATATTGCCACCGATCATTCGTGCAGCATTGAGAATCGTGGTTCCTTCAGGAACTTCGATTGTATGGCCGTCTATGGTTACTTTTGGCATCTTGTGGACAAATTGGAGGAAGGAGGTCGTAAAGTCAAAAGTTAGAATTCAAAAGTCAAAATGCGAAACTTACAACATTTGGTCTCACATTTGGATCCTTTAAATTTCAGTTCTTCACTTTATTATTTTCTTCTTTAATTTTAACTTTAATTTTTAGAATGATCGATGAAATTATTTTAATCAATTCTGTTAACTCTGATTTTAATTTATTTGTTTCCTCAATGGAATAACAATCATTAATTAATTCAAGCCAATACATTGTCTCATGACATGAACGAAGTGCTATTTCATAGAATCGGCAAAACTCTTTTTTACTACTACTACTTTTTGCTTCATGAAGGTTTGCACCAATTGATGTACCGCTTCTTCCAATCTGATCACGTAAGAAATATTCAATTCCTGCCTTACGAATCAAATGACAAAATTTTAAAATCGCTAAAGAAAATTTTCGCGACCGTAGAAAGATGTCATAGTTTATTGTTCCTGGTTTTTCCATGTTCCAAAGGATTTAAATCCTCTGCTCATTTCAAACCATTTTGTGAGTGTCTTTTATTGGGTTTAATTTATTGGGGGTTTTTTGACTTTTGACTTTTGACTTTTAAATTTTGACTTCAAATAACTAAACCGCTTCCGTCATCCGAGACCAATACTTCACCTCCACAATAGATCCCGGCTTGGTTACATATTCTTCAAACTCTTTGCGGAAGTGACGAATTGCGCTGGCAACGGGCCAAGCAGCGGCATCACCAAGCGGGCAAATTGTTCTTCCTTCTATTTTTGATTGGATGTCCCACAGCAGATCGATATCACTTAATGTTCCGTGACCGTCGAGAATTTTATGCAACACTTTTTCCATCCAGCCTGTACCTTCACGACATGGGGAACATTGTCCACAACTTTCGTGATGATAGAAACGGGTGAATGTCCAGAGATTTTTTACGATACTGGTTGAATCATCCATAACAATAAATCCGCCTGAACCTAACATTGTTCCTGTAGCAAAGCCACCATCAGCAAGCGATTCGTAAGACATTAATCTTGGCTCACCGGCAGCAGTTTTCAGAATTAATTCTGCAGGAAGAATCGGAACAGAAGAACCACCTGCCACCACTGCTTTCAATTTTCTTCCGCCTTTAATTCCACCGCAATATTCTTCACTGAATATAAATTCTTCAACAGGTAATCCCATTTCAATTTCGTACACACCGGGCTTATTGATATGACCACTGGCAGAAATTAATTTTGTTCCTGTACTTTTTCCGATTCCTATTTTTGCATATTCATCTCCGCCATCATTTACAATTGGAACAACTGCAGCAATTGTTTCAACATTATTCACTATCGTCGGACAACCATACAAACCTGCGACTGCAGGGAATGGAGGTTTGATACGAGGATTACCACGCTTTCCTTCCAACGATTCAAGCAAAGCTGTTTCTTCTCCGCAGATATATGCACCGGCACCAACTTGAACATAAAGGTCCAGTGAAAAATCGCTACCTAAAATGTTTTTTCCTAACCAACCATTTGCATATGCTTCTTCAATGGCTTGTTCTAAAATTCTTGCAACATAAAAAAACTCTCCTCGAATATAGATGTAAGATGTTTTTGATCCAAGAGCAAAACTCGAAGTGATCATTCCTTCAATCAATAAATGAGGAATGTGTTCCATCAAATACCGATCTTTAAATGTTCCCGGCTCTGATTCATCTGCATTACAAACTAAATAACGTGCAACTCCCTCCGGTTTTGCGAGAAAGCTCCATTTCATTCCTGTTGGAAATCCTGCTCCACCTCTACCACGAAGTCCTGATTTTTTCACTTCTTCCACAATGGCTTCAGGTGTCATTGTTTTTATCGCTTTCTCTACAGAAGCGTAACCACCATTTTTGCGATAGACATCATACGATTGAATACCGGGAATATGATCGTTTTTTAAGAGTAGTTTCTTTCCCATGATTAGTTTCCGGCCTCCGCTTTATCTGTGTATGACTTACGTTTTCCGTCGCTGCGGAATTTATCTACCAACTGATCTACTTTTGCAAGATTTAAATTCTCGTAATAATCAGCTCCGACTTGCATCATCGGTGCTGTGCCACATGAACCTAAACATTCAACAGCCTTTATTGTAAACATTCCGTCGGAAGTAGTTTGTCCTGTTTTAATATTCAGCTTTTTCTCCAGGTGACTGATTACATCTTCAGCACCTAAAAGCCAGCATGAACTTGTGCGACAAACTTCAATCACACATTTACCTACAGGCTTTAAGTTGAACATAGAATAGAACGATGCAACTTCATACACTTCTACCGGCAGAATACCGATTATAGAAGCAACATAATCCATTGTTGCAGGACTTAACCAACCATCAAATTCAGCTTGCGCAATATGCAATACAGGAATTAATGCTGATTTTTGTTTTCCTTCAGGATAACGCTTCATCATTCGCTGAATAAGAGCGAGTGATTCGTCACTGAATTTTATTTCTTTACCGTTATTCATTTTAATATTATCATCTTAATATCAACTTATTTGTAACTATCTCGTGAGTTTTAGAATCTGTTACTTTGATTAAATAAAGACCTTTGCTTAAAAGATTAGCATCAATTGAGCAATCGTAATTTATTTCCTTCTCGAAAACGTATTCTCCTAAGGCATTCAACATTATTAGGTGTGCAATTTCGGCATTTGTTTTAACTTCTACCATGTTTGTTGTCATATTATTGAAAATGTAAACATCTAAATCAATGGAAGGTGCATCAAAAGCAAAAGAAACTTCTTCATTTCTCCTTTTTTCATTTCCGGAATTGCAGATTGTAGTCACTTCTTCAATGTTTTCAGGCAAAACGGAACCATTCAGAATTTGAATTTCAAGATTTACGTCGCACATAAAGCGATTTACAGCATTGATGTTGTCATCGCCTTCGTTCCATGTTGAAATAGTAGCTAATAAATCCAGGCAAGCATCTCTTCGACAAGCAATTCTCAATGTCTGCGCTTTATCCATACTATATTTAAAGCGAAAATCATAGTTGTTGTCCATTATTGCCTGGTCGATGAATTTGTCCTGAATTGAAATTATATTAGTGACAATTTCAGGCACATCCATTTCAGAACAAATTAGTTCACCATTCTTAAAGGCATTGCCTAAAGCATCCATCATTTTAATATAGGTTAAACTAAGCAAGTATTTTTCCGGGTTATCCGGATTGGTGAAATTTTTGGTAATCCAGGAGGTGTATTTGTCCACGCATCGAAATCACTTTTTGCAAGTCCATGAGCAGTTAGGAAGGCTCCTCCCGTGATACTATTTATTTCACTAAATAACGGTGTGATTCCAGGGTCACCACTTCCGATGCTAACCTGACTACTTTGCACTTGAAAAATTCCATTGGGATTATTTGGGTTAATTAAAACATCTCCTAATAAATTCAATTCACCGAAAGAAGCCTGATGAAAATAACGTGTCATTTTCCCGTTTGGTATGCTTCCTGAGTTTAAATCAAAAACATCGTTCGCCCAAGAAGGCAAGGAATGTGCAGGCCATGTCGCATTACCTGGATTAGGGTCAGTATTTAAACCATAATCAATCTCCGCAAAAATCACCAAAGATCTATAAGTTCCAATTACTGGTGCATTATATCCATTTTTACTTTCAAATGCAGTACCATTCGGTCCTGTCATTTGAACCGGAAGATTATAAACACATTGACCCAATAACTGGACATTTAACAGTAGTGAAAGTACAATAAAGTTACCGCTTACTAATTTTGATAATTTTTTCATGATAACTTTGATTTTTAACTGTTGTAAAATTTATGATATACATCCCGTCCAATAGGTCTTGGGAACTAAAAAATTCAAATTGAGATTTCGAAGGTATGACATTGTAAGATTCGAAAATTTGATTTCCTACCAAACTATTTATTTGAAAATATTTAATATCCTCAGCGAATTCTAATTTAAAACCTTTATCAAAAGGATTAGGGCTAATTGAAATTAAAGATTTCCAAGAAATAAATTCCTCCATACCTATAGTTGGGTCTCTTGTGATGGTAATTGTCATCGGGAATTGAGATTGCGGGCCCCATGAGAACCAAGGCGCAACCACTTGGTTATCCAAAAGCATATTATGTGCTTGTAATCCGGGATCATTATTTACTATGAAAAAAAAATAATCATTATATATCCGCGCGATGTTTATATGATCAAATCCAACAGAAAAATAACGACCAAATAAACTAGAATCCCATGAAATGGTGATTGGGTGTTGATAATTAATTGCTTTAATTTCAATTGCTAATGATTGATTTAAAAATGGCAAAGCATGAGTTTTGGTAGAATCTGGGTTAAAATTCAATGTAAAAACATTGAAAACATTCGGATCCATGGCGCTTTTCCCTTCTCCTAAAGCAGTGTCAATACCAGAAGTTGCAGTAGAATCCCATATATACCAAATTGTATCTTTTGCTCCAGAGGCATCTTCAAAAGCTATAGGGAATTTCCATTGAGACTGAGCCAAAGCATTAAAATTGGCATAAAAAAATATTAAATTACTTAGAAGATATATTTTCATTATAATTTATCTTAATAGATATGTTATTCTACTGTCGACATCTTTTTTAGTCATTTTAATTTAACACTTATGCATCCAATTCCCCTGCAATAACATTCATTGAACTCATCGTCAGAATGGCATCACTTAAAAATCCACCTTTGATCATTTCACCATAAGCCTGATAATAAATAAAGCATGGGCGACGGAAATGTAATCTGAAAGGTTGACGACCACCATCGCTGATCAGATAAAAACCTAATTCGCCATTGCCGCCTTCAACACAATGATAAACTTCTCCTTTTGGAACATCTGTTTCTCCCATTACAATTTTGAAATGATAAATCAATGCTTCCATGTTGTTGTACACATCTTCTTTAGGAGGAAGATAAAATGAAGGAACATCAGCATGGAAAGAAGTTTTATCCTGCAAACGTTCAATTTTTTCCATTGCCTGACGAATGATCGATAAGCTCTGGTGCATTTCTTCTTCACGAACCATGAAACGATCGTAGGTGTCGCCGTTTTTACCAATAGGAATTTCAAAGTCGAAATCCTGATAAGATGAATATGGATTCATTGCACGAACATCATAATCGACACCTGCTGCACGAAGATTCGGCCCGCTGAAACTGTAGTTCAATGCACGTTCAGCACTGATGGGTCCGCAACCAATGGTGCGATCCATGAAAATTCTGTTTCTCACTAAAAGATTTTCAAATTCTTTTAGTCCGGCAGGAAGTTCTTTAACCAATTTTTTTATTTTTCTCCAAGCCGTTTCATTAAAATCTCTTTCAAATCCACCGATGCGACCAATGTTGGTTGTCAAACGTGCTCCACATATTTCTTCGAAAATTTCATAGATGTCTTCTCTCCATTGAAACACATAAAGAAAAACTGTCATTGCTCCTGTATCCACACCGATTACGCTATTGCAAACGAGATGATCGGCAATACGTGAAAGTTCCATAATGATTACGCGCATGTAATCGACACGCTTTGGCAATTCAGCTTTGATCAACTTCTCAACTGTCATGTGCCAACCCATGTTATTGATCGGCGATGAACAATAATTCAAGCGATCAGTAAGCGGCGTGATTTGATAAAACGGTTTATGTTCAGCCAGTTTTTCGAAAGCGCGATGGATATATCCAATCGTTGGCACTGAATCGACAATGATTTCACCATCCATCGTTAACACATTCTGGAAAATTCCATGAGTGGCAGGATGAGTCGGACCAAGGTTAAGCGTAGTGTATTGCTTATTGTCCTCCTGAATTATTGGCTTTAATTGCATTTAATTTAGTTTTTTAAATTCTCCTTTATCACGGCCAAACATAGTATCGTCTTTATCATAGCGAGTCAAATCTTCTACAGGATATTCTTTTCTCATAGGATGATAATCCATATCTTCTACGTTGAGAAGACGAATCATTTTCGGATGACCTTTAAAACGAATTCCGTAAAAATCAAATGCTTCTCTTTCCATCCAGTTTGCTGCAGAGAATAATGGAATCAATGAATCAAACTGAAGATCATTAAGAGTTGTATGAGCTTTGAATCGAAGGCGGATATTAAATACCAAGCTATGCAATTGATACATCATTGCATAAGGTTTAGGTTGATCAGGAGAATGGATACCACAGGCTGTGGTCAGATAACGAAATTGAAATCGTTCATCATCGTATAAAAATTTAAATAGAGAAGTGAGAATACTTTTATCGATTGTAAAAACTGTGAAGTCGTACTGTTCTTCCCTGTTTAAAATTGCATCACCGAATTTTTCTTTGATGGCTTCTGCAATCTGATCTATCGTAGGCTTTTCCATATATCTAATTATTCTATTCCGTAAGAAGCTAAAAGTTTTTTGTATTCAGGAGAATCCCGACGGCGCAACGATTCGCTTTGAACTAATTCCTGGATCCTCAACAAGCCATCAATAATTTGTTCAGGGCGAGGAGGACAACCGGGAACATAAACATCTACGGGAATCACATTGTCAATTCCCTGGAGAACTGAATATGAATCAAAAATTCCACCGCTGGAAGCACAAGCGCCAACTGATAACACCCAACGTGGTTCAGCCATTTGCTCGTAGACATGTCGTAAGACCGGTGCCATCTTTTTTGAGATCGTTCCCATGACCATTAACATATCAGCCTGACGAGGAGAAAAACTCAAACGTTCAGCACCGAAGCGACCTAAATCGTATGTCGATGCCATCGTTGCCATGAATTCAATTCCGCAACAACTTGTTGCAAATGGCAATGGCCAGATTGAATTTTTTCTTGCTAATCCAACTAAGAAATCCAACTTCGTCGCAAAAAATCCAGGGCCCTCGAATCCTTCCGGAGCTTCAACGATGTTGACATTTGATGCTGTTTTTATTTCTTTCATTATAGTTACTTTCTTTTTACTATTCCCACTTTAAAGCTCCTTTTCTGATGATATAGAAAAAACCTGTAAGTAGCATACCAATAAATACTAACATCTCTAACAAACCTGTCACTCCCAGAGTTTTGAAATTCACTGCCCAAGGGTACATAAATATTACCTCAACATCGAATAAGACGAAGAGAATTGCGACTAAAAAATATTTCACCGAAACCGGAATGCGGGCATTGCCTTGCACCTCAATTCCGCACTCAAATGTTTCTAATTTTCGACTCGCTTTTCTTTTGGGGCCCAGTGCATGGCTTGCAACCATAACAGCAATTACAAATCCCATAGCAACAAGAAATTGAATGAATATTGGGAAAAAGTCGGCGGCTTGACTAGTTGTGCTCATTTTTATTGAAATTAAGCTATTTTATCTAAATAACAGGCAAATCTATGCTTTTTATGCATGTGGAATTCGCATTTTGCCGAGTTTTTTTAAGCCATACTTACCATTACCAAAACAATTTGACTGAAATCATGTTTTTACCTGCTAAAAAGATGTTTCAGAAACTACAAAGTCTAAAATTTACGTTTTTTCGAACATTCTTTTAATGGAATCTAATATTGCATTCTCTCCATTGACTCAAAAGTTGATAACAATCATTAAATAAAAAAAGCTGTGAATTTGTCACAGCTCTAGTCCAAAATTTCGTACATCTTTAAAATCCAACCATGGTAATTCCTACATTAACAGGATAAAGAGTCGGACCTTTTTTATCTTTGAATAAAGTTGAAGCATAGTAATCTGCAAATAAATTAAAGTTGCCATAACCAATTGCCACACGCAAACCATATCGAATTGGATTTAAGTTATAATCACCGAAATCTTTTATCTTAGAAGTTTCTCCGGCAATTTCAACTTTTTGTTTAATATGTGAGCCTACTAATAGCCCAAACATACCGCCTGCACCTAAATGAAAAGCATGTTTGCGATTACGGCTTGTAAAAAATTCTAACATAACAGGAGCTGTCAGATAACTTGCAACCAATTTACTTTTTTGATGACCAACGCCTGCAGTGGTATCATGAAATGCTGAAGTATAATTTGTTTTTGAAAGAACTATATCGTTGTCAAACCGGTAGTTATTCCATGTTAAACCCAGTCCTGTAAAAATCCAAATATTGCTATGCCCGAATTGAATATTTTTTTGAAGAAAGTTAAGAGAAAAACTAACTGACTTCTGCAACTTCAGCTCGAAATTCTCTTTACCAGCAGAGAGTGTGAAATTTCCACCGTTATCGAGATATGAATTCAACCCCAACTCCAGGCCTGCCCAAATTGGTTTTGTTTTGTTATGCTTTGTTTTTGTGGAATCCGATTTCCCAATAATCCACATTTGCTTTTGACCGAGTGAAATGCGGGTTGTATCACTTTTCTCGTCTTTATTTATATTTTCAATACTTTTAATGTGACCAATACCTGAAACATTTTCATTTAGTTTTTGAGGCATCGTTTTGTAAACAATATTTCCACTGCCGCTGATTTCTGAATTCAATTGATCGCTGACATCAACAATAATTTTTCCTACTCCAGAGATTGTAGCGTCACATTTCTTTACTTTTAAATCTTCTGCATTTATTTTTCCGGAACCAGGAACACTAAAATCAGCTTCTTCTGCATTTCCCATTAACTCTATTTTCCCTGCTCCGACAACACTTGCTTTAACTTTGGCTACACTCAGATTCATTTTAATATTTCCTGCACCATTTATTTTTAATTGTAAATAGTCGGAATGGATTGGCGCTTCACTATACACATCACCCTTTCCATCGATTGTAATTTCATCTATTTTAGGAACAGAAATAAAGTATGTGTTATCTGTAGAATTATCAATAAACAATACATCGTTTTTTACATTGGCTTCATTAGTTTGGACAAGGTTTCCGACTACTTTCACCGACTGCACTGAATCCTGGCGAATGTAAACTGTTGCAATACTTTCCAAACGGATCTTCGAAAAAGGCGCCAATTGGAGATTTGCTGTCTTTTGTCCGAATAATGTTCCGGATATTAATATTAGAGCTGATAGTAAATTAAGTGATTTCATATTGGTGGTGATTGGTAAGTTGTGATTGGTAAGTATTGCTTCTTGTATATGAATAAGACGCGGTGAGAATAGTGGAAGTTACACGGATTACAAAATATTTTTTTCTTCTTTCAAATTATTTGCTACTCGTATGTGACAATGAAAACATGGATCCTACATTAATAGCATACGTAGTTGCATTATTACCGGAATTTTCTTTTCGGTTAAGTGTAATTTCTTTGGCATCTGAAAAGTGTTTTAGTTTAGCAGCTGCAAAATCTAAAATAGACGCGGGTTCGTCATTTTTGACTTTAACATTACCTGCTAATCCCAACTCTTTCAATTCTTCAGGAGTAAATATTTCAGTCAGATCTGTTACTGTTGACTTTGCTTGGATGCTTGTCTTCTCTAAACGCTTTTCGTTTTTCGTTTTTCGATCTTCTAAAGATGCAAGATTTATCATACTATCCTTAGATTGCTTCGGTAAACCGACTAACGTTAATTCATTTCTTGGCACATTTAAATCTTGCGGATTTTCTTCGCGACTCTTTTCTTGCGTAACATTAGTTAAGGAAGGTGAGTAATTATGAATCGCATGTTTTTTGTTCGGGTAAGACTCAATTCGTCGCTCGTTAGGATTATGCTGAATATTTTTATTTTGTGGCGACAAAGATTCTTTATTCTGATTTTCAATCTTAGGGTTTGCAGGCATCTCAAAAGTATTTTTATCATTCGCCATCATTTTTTCATCATGCCTGTTTTCACGAAAAACAAAATAGGCAAGAGCAATTAAAATAATCGATGCTGCTATAGACATATACTTGGAAAAAGAGGAAGAGAATGAAATAACTTTAGCTTTTCGCTTTAACGATTCTTTGTTTTGAAATAAAATTGTATAGTCAGGAAGCACTCTTGTTTTTTTAATGATCTCCAGCTCTTGTGCCATTTTGGGATTGGACATCAACCTCTTCTCTACACTTTCCTTTTCTGAAGCATTTAAATCATTTTCAAAAAATGCAATAAGTATTTCTGAAGTAGGGAGTTCATTCTTCTTTAAACTTTTTTTATCTGTGAAAACGACTTCTTCCTTTGGCAAAGGCGAAATTGAAAACAACTCGAACTCTTCCTTTAAATCCGGATTCTGCTCAAAAAAAGCACGCAACTCTTCTACCTGAATTTCGTTCAGTTTCTCATCATAAAAGTCGATGATATAGAGTTCGTAATTATTTCTTGTGATCATTTTTAAATTACTCTTTCAGGTGAACCGATGTATTGTTTTAAAAATAAACGAGCGCGATAGATGTAAACTTTTACCTGCGATTCATTCAGATCCGTTATCTTTCCAATCTCATCGTAGCTATAGCCTTCGTAATCTCTCAAAGTAAGAACAGCCTTTTGAATTTCAGGAAGCAGATTTAAAGCCGTATTCAAAACAATTTTAATATCTGAATATTGTTCTGTATGAAAAAGGCTTTCTTCATTTACAACTGTATAATCGCTGGTATGCTTTTTCTTTCTAATTCGGTCAATCATGGTGTGATAACCGGTGGTAAACAAATAACTTTTTGCTTTTTTTCCGGCCACATTATCATGATTCCGCCACATTTTCTCGAAAGCATCCTGAACAACATCCCTGGCCTCCTCTTCGTCCCTCATGTTCTTCAGGATAAATCGAAATAGACCATCAGCATGTTCATCAACACATTGATTGTATTCGGCGGGTGTCATTGGTAATAGTAAATGTTCTTAGTGTGTATGAGTCTGACGGCCTTGTTGGTTGAAAGTTACAGCAAGGTATTAATAAATTGGTGATTGGTAAATAGTGATTGGTGATTGGAAAAATTCGCTGTTTAGCTACGAATTGTCGAATTTCGTATATCGAAAAACGTATATCGAAAAACGAAAAAACAAAGCTACCTTTGCCGCATGACGCAAGAAGAACAGATTTCCGTATTTGACATGTTTAAAATAGGTATTGGCCCATCCAGTTCGCATACCCTTGGACCGTGGGTTGCGGCACATCGGTTCCTAGTATCCATTGAAGACAACAATTTGTGGTCAGGCATTAGTCGGGTAGTCATTAAGTTGTACGGTTCCCTTGCGAAAACAGGTCGCGGACACGGAACAGACATTGCACTCCAGTTAGGTTTGGCAGGATATGACCCGGTAACATTTGACATCAATAATATAACTCCGACAATTGCTTCTATCGCTTTAAAGAAGAAATTGGTCTTAAATTCCAAAAAGGAAATCCAATTTTCTCCGGAAAGAGATATTATTTTTTTATTTTCCGAAACTCTTCCACTCCATTCCAATGCTTTAACTTTTTCTGCCTTTAATGATGATGCAATCATTTTGGAAGAAACTTATTATTCAGTCGGTGGTGGCTTTGTGGTCAAAGATGGAGAAGATAATTCGAAAAAAGTAAATAAGATCAACTTAAAATATCCAATTGACAAAGCATCTGAATTACTTTCCTATTGCGACACAAACAAACTTTCGGTTTCCGATGTAGTTTTCGAAAATGAAATTTGCTGGAAAAATGAAACAGAAGTCCGCAGTGGTGTTTTAAATATTTGGCGTGTAATGACAGAGTGCATTTATCGTGGCTGTCATTCTTCGGGTGAATTACCCGGTGGATTAAAAGTTGCTCGGCGTGCTGCTAAAATGAGCGACAAATTTCTCAATGGAAAAGAACAAGTCAACTTCGATGAATGGCTATTATTGTTGCAATCCGGTGGACGAGAATTCAAATATACACTCGACTGGCTCACTTGCTTTGCTTTAGCCGTTAACGAAGAGAATGCTTCTTTTGGAAGAGTTGTGACAGCACCAACCAATGGTGCTGCCGGTGTAATACCTGCTGTACTTTTATACTACGTCGTCTTCAATGATAATATTTCTGAGGATGACATCGTTCGATTTCTTTTAACTGCATCAGAGATAGGCAGCATTTTCAAAAAAGGTGCAACCATTTCAGCAGCAATGGGTGGTTGTCAGGCTGAGATAGGAGTTTCGTCTGCCATGGCTGCCGGTGCACTTACTGAACGTTTAGGTGGGAGTCCGCGACAAGTTTTAATGGCCGCTGAAATAGCTATGGAACATCACCTTGGATTAACGTGCGATCCGATCAAAGGACTGGTTCAAATTCCTTGTATTGAAAGAAATTCAATGGGCGCTATTAAAGCAATTACTGCAGCGCAATTGGCATTGAATAGTGATCCGGAAAAAGCCAGAGTAACATTAGATGATGTAGTAAAAACAATGTGGCATACTGCGCTTGATATGAATACTAAATTTAAAGAAACTGCTGAAGGTGGCTTGGCGACTGCGGTACCGTTGGGGTTGAGTGAGTGTTAGGTTTGGGGGTAGTTGAGGTCAGAGGTTAAAAGTCAAAAGTCAAAAGTCAAAAGTCAAAAGTCAAAAGTCAAAAGTCAAAAGT
>CAYHCU010000016.1:0-22812 GCA_964355035.1 uncultured Flavobacteriales bacterium
GCCCGGAGTGCAATCGAATTCTTTTCCAGGTCAATCAGGACATTCTGAGGAAACATGTTGTCATCACCCCAGGGAGACCATGGCCAGGAGCTGTAATCCTTTGGGATCACGACCTTTTCGGTGGCTGCATCCTCTGTTTTTTTATAGGATGTAGCCACCGCTTTGGCACCCGGTAAGAATGTTATTCCGTTTTCGTAAACGATCTTTTGTTTCATCAGTAACAGACTTTCTTGTTATTGAATTCGATGATCAGCCGGATATGCAGCTTGCGTTTCTGGCCATTGGGCAGCAGGATGTTTCTGGTTGAGTTGATCCAGTGGTTTGGGTCTTTTGTGACACGGTCACCAGCGGGAAAGTCCTTTTTTGCCGGGAATATCTCTTTGCCCTGGCTGGTCCTCACTGAACATTTGCAGGCATTTTTCAGTTCAATGATCTCTCCACCGATTCTCTCCAATCTGTTTGCAGTGACAAATTTTAATTGGAATCTGACCGGCTTTCCTTGGCCATCAAATGAGTCCATGATCTCAAGGACATCCCACAACCGTATAAAAGATGAATTCATGGGAGCGAGAGTACACTCGCGTGGCTGAATAATAAAGGACTCTATTCTTCTGTTGACTTTTGAGCAAAAAAAATCACGGTTTCCCGGGATTCTCTTTAAACTTTGGCAGTGCTTTTGGAAGTTGCTATTATTGGACCGACTCCATTTGCTTGATAATATTTACCGTCTCTACGCTTACGGTGCAGACTCTTTTTAACAGGTCAATCACCTGTCCCTTATAATCAGAAAATCTGTAAGTATTAAACTTTTCGGCAATGGTAGGGTCGCCGGGTTTCTTTTCCTTGTATTGGTCGAGGATCCATTCAAGAGCAGAGCGATTACCGAGTTTGTATTCCCATGCTTCTGCAGGAACGCCTGATAGAAAAGTGAGTTCATCAATATCAATGATCCCGGCGGCTTTGTCGGCTTTAAGGTTAACCTTTACTTTTGGTTTACGGGTAAAGAGCGCTTCGGGTTCTTCAACCATGCTGAATATCTCTTTCTGACGCTTTGCTTCGGCTTTTACATCATATTGGTGTTCTGTTAAGGCAAATGGCTCAACCGTTTCGTAGTTGATGTGCAGATCCATTAAAGCTTTACCCCAGGCTACCCATTGATGGAAATTTTTATAGAAAGGCAAGCGGGGAAACTCTCGTTTTAAGTTAAGTTCGTACTTGGTGCGGTAAGCAGGATTATGCAATACTGCGTAAGTGTAATGAAAGATATCTTCTTTGCTTATTTTAACGTCTTGGTAATGATTAGCAAACTGTGCAAAACCCCAATCTGTAATATTATCTTCACGATTTCCTTTTTCATCATAACGGAAAAGTGGGAATCCCTTATTGCCACTTGCTGCATTACTCAACGAATTTAAATCAAAAATTTTACCGAATGCTAAAGTGGTAAAAGGTATTACGGTGTCATTACCAATAACTCCAATTACTCTATTTTCAAATATTTTTTTGGTAACGTAATTATGAAAAATTTGAGATAAGTTACCACGAACATCGAAGGGTACATAGTCATCAGAAACGAATTTCTTGATAAATGGCTTATAAATTCCTTGAATAATATTTTCAGAATCAAAAGTGACAGTTTTTTCTTTTCTAAGTTTATCCCGTTTAAGCATTTTACTCCATTTAATAAAATTTCTTTCAGAAAGAAATCTATCAACAACAGGGTTGGAATCAGATGGCTTATCTTTATAATTATTTTCTTTTTTATATGCTATCCATCGTTTTACTTCTAAGTTATACTCATCATGAAAATATTGCATCTTTCTATTCAAATTATTTTTATCAAAGTCATACACCCATTCATCTCTACTTGATAATAAGCCATTTGAGAAAATGTCAAACACCGTTTTACTACCATGATCTGTTTTGTGTTTTTTCTCAACTAATGGTAGAAAATCTTCCCAATCATTATCATTGGAAAGTTTTATCCAATTGTTATTCTTGTCAGGGTGAATAATCTCAAAAGGAATTTCTTCAAAAGGGTTGTTTTTCAGCCATTCTAATTTCTCAATTTTTTTTAGCTCATCCTTTAGCGCGAAATATTTTATTTGACATTGATTTTCTTTTTTTTCTTTTTTTATTAATACCATTATTGCTACCCCAACTTGAATATCAAACACATTTCCAACCGGTGGACCTTTTTTACCATAGTTTTCTCTAATGTTTCCACCTAAATCAATTATATAGCAGAATGAAAATTCATTTTGAATGGATTTTCTGAATCCATCAAAACCACGACCATTGATAAAAGAGTTATTCGTAATAAAACAAATCACTCCATTTTTATCAACCCTGTCACTTGCCCAACGGTAAAAGCGGGCGTACATATCATAAACTTTTGTTTTTTGAGCTGTACTATATTTGATATATGTATCATTTATTCGTTTGTCAATAAATGGATATGTCCGGTTTTTATTGTTCTCGTTTTCATTTAATTGATTGGCATTGTAAGGAGGATTTCCTATAAATACGGAAATTTTTTTGCTATTTTGTCTCTTTATACGTTCGGTATTTTCAGAGGTCACACCAAACATATCATGTTGCTTACCAGCAAATGCCAAAGAACCAATATTATCAAGGGTGTCTACAAAACAAAGATTTGGAAACTCCGCATAGTATTGCATTTTCTGCTTAAAGGTGAATTCAATATTCAGATTGGCAATGTAGTATGGCAAAATAGCTACTTCATTGGCATGAATCTCATTTTTATATTTATAATCCAACTGATCTTTGGGGATAGCATTTTCAACAATTTCGCAAACAAATGTAGCCGTTCCAGTTGCAGGATCAAGTATGTCTACATTTTTGTCCGCAAGGGTTTTTCCAAAATGTTGAAATAATAGAAAATTGGTGATTTTCACCATAAACTGAACAATTTCGTTGGGTGTATATACCACGCCCAGACGGTCGGCTGCTTTGGGATTGTATACCTTGTAAAAATTCTCATACAGAACTTTCAGAAATTTTTGTTTTTCATGGTGATCCGTTATACTGGCTGCTGTGGCGCTAATGGCTTCATAATAATGCTCAATGCTGTTCAACAGGTTTCTGCGTTCAGCATAAGTAAACAAAATGCCTATTAACTTTTCCAGTTCCGCTGCGATGGTATTGTGACGATGAAATTCAGGATCATCAAAAATTTTAGTGAAGATGTCGCTGGTGAGTATGTGCTGGATCATCATTTCACGGATATCCTCCAGCGTGATGTCTGGATTTATTTCAGCCCTGCATAATTCAAGAAAAATCTCCTGTGCATCTAAAAACGATTCATTATTCTCTCTTGTTTCAAGTATCTTTTTCCTTAATGTTTCAACAATGACCGGAATATCAGCCTTGAACTTCTCAATGGCATCTTCAAATCTATAAACGGTTTCACTCTTGAATGTAAAAAACGCTGAAAGGATTTCATGAAGTTTGTCAGCATCTCTAACCTTACCGCGGTTTACCTCTTCCCCTCTCTGGAATAAAACTGCAACATTATTATCTTCAAAAAGTATGTTTGTAAGTGGATAGCCCTTTTTTATTTTGGCATCAATCTCAGCTTCTATATCGTCTTTTTCGTCTTTGCTTTCCCATAATCCGATATCAAGGCCCCAAAGGTTCTTTACTGTTCCATCTGGGTAGACTTTTTTACCTTTCGTACCCATTACAGCAACCTCAGGAATTACCTCGTAGTTGAATTTTCTGGCATACTCATTCAACAAGGCCCAAAAATGATTCCTGATGCTTTGCTCATTCCGGCTTTTCCCAAATTGCAAGGTGCGATCGAGATTTTGGTAATACTGATTGATGAGAATTTTAGACATCTTTATACTTTATTTGCTATTGACAGGAATACTCGTGGGATAATACATTTCTAATTATCCATGATAAATTTGAGTTTGTTTTTTGATTCATCCGAGATGAAGTCAACAAACTCCTTTCCTAATTGGGTTAGGAATAGTTTACTTGGTTGCACACGAGTAATATCAGTTAACCCTGTTGTTACGCACTGAAGCTGTCCAAGAAAAAATGCATGTTTGGTTGACCCATTATCAGGTTGATCCCCGGATTCATTAAATACTTGAAAATAGTCAAGTTCCCTTTCAAAGTATAATGATGCCAAATATTTGAGCGTAAACGCATCAAACCTATTAAACAACGAAATGAAATACTGCTTCTTATCAATAGCTATCTCCTGCCGACGTATAATGGAATCGGTAATTGCAGGCCATAACAATACTTTCGTATCACTAATTTCATTGGAAATATCTGCAAAAACTTTACTAAAAAGGATCCTTAATTTATCATCTTCCATTAATACTTGAATATCCTTAATATCAGGGTTCCAAGTATCAATCCAATCTATAATACGTCTCCGCTGGTGATAAAACAATGACATGAACCAGTTATCAACTCTATTACCAATGACTCCTCCAGCAGCAGCAGCCGCAATAAACTTAACAGTGTCCTGTAAATACGGTGTTAACTCATTATAAATCAAATCAGGTACCATAATTTCATATCGATAAAACAAGTTGCACCCAAAAATTCCAATTTAATAGAATTCAACAATGTAGAATCCTAAAATAACTATTCAAATATTTCATCAACGTCCATATACTTAATTCCAGCTAGTGTTGCTTTATTTTGAAGGTTTAAATCACCCGTTATCAATATTACCTCAGAGGTCAAGTTGTGTAGTTCGATATCAAGAATAGTCACAATAATTCTGTCATCCATATTAGTTGGGTCGAGCCAAGAGAGAGTATCATTAAATTTCGGCTCTATTGGTATCAGTTTTAAAAGTATTGATTTTGAAAGAATGACTCCGTCATTTATGATATCTCCTTGCCGCTTGTAACCTTTTAATCGAGTTATAATTGATTTAACTTTTTTTCTGACCTCCTCATTATTATGAAATAATTTGAGCCTATCAAGTTCTGAAATTACCGTTGAAGGAATAAGAATATTTATTTTGCAGGGAAATTTCAGAGCATAATCAGGTAGTTCTGGGTGATAAATTAATGCATTCGTGTCAGGAACGAGTATTATATCAGAGTTTTTCTCTATTGAATTAAGTAAATTGATAACCGATTCATATTTTACTAATTCATCATCAAAACGTTTAATAGACATTTTGATGTCTGATCCAGGGGCCCCTCCTTTTTTTTCAATCCACGATCTAATTCGGATCGTTGTTTTCTTAATCTCAATCACTTTTTTTTCTACGAGCAAGTGTTCAACTAAAGAAAAATATTCTATGAATTCATTGAATTTTTTTTTCAATTCTATTTGTGATGCTTCATGACCATTATGTTTTGTCCCCCAATGATTTACTTCAGCCCCAATAATATAGAAACCTGAATTGTCATGATTAGGGTTGTGGTAAAAAAAATCAGTTGACGATATGAACTTATCTTTTAAGGATTTAAGTTCAACCAGTTTAATATTTAATTTATCAAGATATGTACTCATTTGTGAATATAGAAGAATCTAGAAGAATTAAACTAAATTCCATTGGAATTTAGTTTTGTATTGTAGTAAGAATGTCGTCATCAAAATACAGATAAGTCTTTATATTGTAAACCCATTGTTCATGAACTCCATAAGTAGCAGTTGTTTTATTTATCTCGGACGGTTTACCCCATGCAACAATACACATTTCCTTTGTCATTCCAATTGCAACCTTTTTATCTGCAATCAACGAACCATATTTTTGACCATATTTTAAAATAAGACTTTCTCTTTTAACACGGCTTGTTTCTTGTTTTGCCGCAGCACTCTGTTTAGATTGAATCTCTGTTGATTCTTGCCTTTTTATTTCATTCAAGGCTTGTTGCGTATTATCTTTTTCTCGTTGGTTCTTGCTAATAAAACCACTAAATGAATTCAGACTTTCTTTGGAAATATTTGGATAAAGATAATTATCATTAATATTCTCAAGGGTTTGTTGTATTTCATTCAGTAAATCCTTGACAGTAGAATTTTGGTCAAAGATTTCAACCTTATAATCTTTTTGAAGCATTCTATCCAAAGTTTTTATCTGAATTAGAAGATCTGTTTTAACCTGTTCCGATAAATTTAAATTGTTGATATTAGCAGTAATATCTTTGACAAGACTTTGATAATATGATAATTGTCTCATATTAGAATTTGAACTTTTTAACCCTTCCTCGGCTTTCTGTCTACACGACGAGCTTGATTCGTTTCTGCCAAATTCCAATTCGTAACTTGTAATGTATTCGATTGATTTATTAAAATGTTCAACAGATATTTGGGGAATTGAATACTCAAAAAACACACCACTATAATAATGCACGATCCCAATGTTAAGATTGTACCTTTTAATACCATAAGTTACTATTAGAGAGTTGTAGTCTAAGAGTGTGGAATCTATGTACTTCGAGTCATTTTTAGCCTCCCGATTCTCTAAAACCTTCAACCCGGAAAATCCTCTTTTTTTAAGGATGGCAGTATCCATTGGGTTTGTTTTCAGATAGCCTGAATAACATGAAAATGCTTTAGTAAAGTTATTTCTGTCAAAGGCATTATTGCCATCATTCAAATAATCAATCGGTCGAACTCCTAAGACATAGGGCTTTCCGATAATTGACTTATAAAAAGCTAATTCCTTTTCATAGTCTGTAACATCCAGGGTGGTAAGTTGATTCTTGACATTTCTCAAGCTTGATTCACAATTGCCTGTATAATTCAAGACCTTTCTTTCTTCAACGGTTAGTCGACATTGTTCAAGATCCTTTTCTAACATCGATAGGTAGGTACCTCCACTACCGATATTTCCACTCACAGAGATTAATTTATCTAACTCGTTCTTATCTGTTCGTTTACATTTGATGGTATCATTAGGGGTCACCAACAATGTATAAGTGAATTTCATTTTCGATAACTTCCCCTTAATTTTGTTTTCTTGAGCTCTCCTGATTGCATCCTCAAAGCCATACTGAGCATTCAGAGAAGAATTGATTAATGTAAAAATTACTGAGATAAGTAAAACTGTTCTTTTCATAATGGATGATTTTAAACGGTATAATTGGGCTCAACTCAACTGACAGGTGAATTGACTTTATTTAATATTGGAAGTCGTCCATGTATAGCAGCAAAGTGATTTATCCAGGTCCTTTCAAGTTTAGGCAAATTGTTTTGATTGTATCTAGTGAAGAAAAACCAAACTGCTTTCCCTTCTCTCGTCGGATTTGTTTTTTCGAGATTACCTAAATGTTGTTGAAATCTATTAAATAAATTATCAGAAAGCCCTATATAAAGAATTTCTTCATCAAAGGTTGTCAAAACATAACAACCTGTTTCTTTGGGAACAGATCTGAACGATGAAAGCCTAAAGTGAACTTTGTCTGTTGGCTGAGGTGATAGTTCTTCGATTTTCATAGCTCCATCTCATTGCCTTTCTTAACATCCGACGGTTTATGAAGTGCGATTAACATTTCTGTATTGATTTTACTTAAAGCCCCAGTATTTAACCCTCCAGCTTTGCCACCTTTGATCCAAAAATCCGTATGACCAACTCCTGCTCCATCACCATTGACATTTTCGAATACATTCTCTAACAAACCTTGCATGGTGGCAACCTTATAATCAGGCATGTTTACCATTTTATTGAAAAATGGGACGCAAAATTTACAGAATAATTCAACGCCATTATATTTGAATAAAACTGTTGGTTCATCAGTACCAAGAATGTTGGCTATTGCCTTCCAATAATTCAGAAATATTCTGTGTTGCCTATCTTCTGACTCCGTGTTGAATACTGGATTGTTTGCTACCAGAATATATTTTTTAATTGCTTTTACGAAACTTTTTTGATTAATACTTCCATCGTTACTGTCATCGTTGGCCATTTTTATTCTATTATGCCAGGGACTTTCTTTGTCACTATTCAGGAAATCGACATACTGCAATGCCTTTTCGTCTTCCCCTTTTTGAACAGAAATAAAAATCCATTTGGGCAAATTGGGTGTATCATCAACACCCATTGCTTTAGTAAGCCTTGCACGAATTCTTTGTGCAACTCCTTCTTCAACACTTTTCTGGGTAGTATTAACAATAAGAAAATGGCACATTTGTTCAATTTCCGAAAGGTTAATAGCAATATTAACAGGAACTTCAAATTCTAAAACTCTCTTGTCTTTTTCCGCAGCCATTTTTAACCCTTCGACTCGATGTTGTCCGTCGACGACATTAAATGGGCCAATTTCATCAATATCAATTTCAATTGTGTTGTTGCTCGGATTAAAAGCAATGTTTTTATTGGTAGCAATGAAAATACTCGTTGGTAAAAACGCATCCTTTGTTTCCTGCCCAGCAACAATATAATCTGCAAGTTTTTTAGCACGTCCTTTATTGAGTAATCTTTGATAACCCTTTTCATTTGCATTTTCCGGGTCAAGTCTCTCAATACTATAAAAATTTGGAATTAGAAGATCCGAAACTTTAAGTGATGTCGCATAAAGTATTAGATTACCTTGTTTAACCATGGAAGCTGGGCGAGTAAATTTTTTTGTCATTTTTTCATTTTAAATGAATGTTGGATACTTAAGATTGTTAGGATTTTAGCAAAGTTCTAAGGAGTAAAAGTAAACCAAAATTACAATATCAATTGCAATATCATTTAAAATATTCGTTGTGCCACGACATGGCTTACAATATCTAATTATCATTCAGGGTACAAGCGTAAAAAAAACCCGGTTTCCCGGGGCATAAAGCCTATAAAGTGCCCTCATCAGCGAAGGAATAAAACCGGTCATCACCGACAATTATGTGATCCAGGACAGCCACATCGAGCAGTAAGCCGCAATCTTTGATTATTTTGGTTACTTTATTGTCGGCTTCACTTGGGGTACCACTTGGATGGTTGTGACCTAGGATGATCGAGGTTGCATGCTGTTCCAGACAAATCTGAAAGATTTTCTTCGGATCAACGACAGTCCCGGAAACCCCGCCTTCTGATATCTTGACTTTCCTGACAACTCTGTTTGCCCTGTTCAGCGGCAGGAGCCAGAATTCTTCGTAAGGCAGGTCGCCCATCAGGGAATGAAAGATTTCAAAGGCATCCTGGCTCTTTGATATCTTGTTTTTGAAGATAACTTCTGATTCATTCCGGCGGCGGGCCAGAGCAAACATTGCTGCGATTTTCACGGCACGTTTTTCTCCGATGCCCTTTATCTTCTGCAGGTCTGAAACGCTGAAGGAAGGTCACTATTTCAATATAAACTTATGATTGATTATACAAAGTTTGACTATTTCCCGGTATAATATTTTAGAGCTATTTCTTCGCGATTTTATCTGACAGTCTATTCATTTTTTTCTTTATACGGGCGCACTCCTTTTCTCCAGAAATAACACAGGACAACGCCTTACTGTAATATTCTAATGCCTTGGAAAACTGATTATTATAATCATAATGATCGCCTGCCTGTTCATATGCATCATAATAATGAGGGTTAAGACTTACCATCAACTCAAGGTCTTTGTCATTGATCTGATGCGCTACTAGTTTCTTCCGCAAGGCAAGGTAATGTTGATATCGTGGATATGCAATTCTTAGAAAGCCAGTATCAGGTTTAATGGAAATGGAGTCTATGACAGATCTTGTGCCTGGTAATAAAATTCTCTCGCTGGTCATTCTATTAAGGTCATAACACACAAAACTCCCAATTTGAAATGGAGAAGTTGAAACCCAAAATTTTCTTTCTTTAGGATAAAATATGATCGAATGATGCCCTATGAGTTGGTTTATTGCTTTTTCATTGCCTATCCCAATATTTGCGCCTCTAATTCCAAGTGTATCACGAAGTATCCTTACCACGTCGACTAAGGTGCTTTGTTTCTGATTGTTCATGCACTCTTGCACACGATCGAAACGATAGCCGGAAGCTGTATTAAATCGTTGTTTTTTAGAATTTTCAGAAAGACCATTTTGTTTGCTTTGAAAATGATTTGTTGAAATAATATAGTTATCATTTACAGCATATACAACTTGTGATCCAGGTTTCTTCTCAATAATAACTGCCTTATTATCCGTCGCCGAACCTATCAGAAAAAGTTCGGAAACGAATACATCAAAATTTGAAGCGATGGCAGTTGCTTCTTTGATATCAGATGCATATTGAAGTATTTGTCTGGCTACCAATGATACAGGAGTTGCAGCCTTGAATACAACATCCGAATTAGCGGCATTGATCGTTACGGTTAGCCCTTTCTCATTCATCCCCGAAACTGCCCCCATCATCGCACCCCAAGTGACAAACGCATGAAAATAACCTGAATCCGGTCGAACAAAAGTCACGATTTTTTCCCTGGCGAATTCTTCCCCTAAGTAAAAATCAAAATTACGACCAATCAACAAGTTGCCATCAGCAGTTTTATCATTCCAAATCCCGAATGAAGTACAACCAACCATTCCCATATTGCTGAGCATGTGTCCAAGATCATGAGCGCCATGATAATTTAGTATTCGTTGATAGTTACTGGCAATATAATTAAACGATTCAGATGCCGATAAAGAAACTCCATAAATTTCCGCTTTACGCTCATCAGGGATGGCGCGATACAATTTGAGATCAAAAATGGCAATAACATATTTTAAGAAATTCAAATAGTACTTTGAAGGAACTATTTTTTTTATTTGTTCCACAAAAGCTTTTTCCTGTTTAAAGATCAGTCCCCGGGTCAGCTGACCAGCAATGAGGCCACGGTCAAATGGTTTTCCTTCAATATAGAGTGTAAAAAGGCCGGGTTGTTCCTTACGGAGCCAGTTGTTTCCAATGCGTGTTGTATTAAGATCAACTCTTTCAATTGTATATTTTTTGTAAACATGCTTTTTCGCCTCGTTTTTGAAAATTGAGTCGATATAAATAAAAAGTCCCATTAAAACCACAAGAATGAACAGGATTGAAAATACTGCCCATTTTATCAGCGTTTTCATCTGTCAGATATTTCGAATTTTGTCAAGTAAAAAATCAATTCCAAGCAACTCTCCACAGGTAACAATTGCACTTACCGATACTCCCAGCACTCCATGTATATTTAAATTTTGTCCAGTTAGGAAAAGATTGGGGATTTTGGTACGGGCGGGTACAAATGTTTTTAATGGTTCATGGCAATCACGCAAGATGCCATAAAGTGAACCATTGGGTGTTCCGGTATAATCTCGGTATGTAAGTGGTGTAACCGTATGATAAGCCTTTACAGAAGTTCTAAAACCGGGATATTGCTGCTCAATAAGACTAAAAAGCTTTGATGCTTTTTCCTCTTTAAACGCTTCGTATCCAGTGCCCCTGTTACCGGGTTCAAATCCGGTGTTATGGGAGATCGACCACTCTTCACACTCTGAATATCTCATATAGCTCATGATAGTAGCCGATCGGGCATAATCATTATTGCCTGCAGTCAGGAACAAAGCGTAATTTTCAGGCCATTTATCTGGTTGATAGTCAATTCCACTCCAAACATTTTCAGGTTTTGAATAATAATAAATGTTATGATTCCAAAAGGGGAATGCCGACTCTTTAAAAACAACATTCAAAATAAAGGCGCTGGAGGTGTTTTCAAAACTTGTAATACGGTTGATGTATGCTTTTCGAAATACATCCGTTTGAGTTAATGCAATCGTATTTACCGGATGCAAATCCGAAATAAGCCATTTCCCTTTAAATTCCCGGTTGTCCTTTGTGATGACACTGGTTGCTTTTCCTTCATCAACAATTATTCCTGACACTTCAGCCCGCTTGACAATGACGCCGCCAGCGGACTCAATAACATCTCCAAGAATTGTTGCGATCTGCATTCCTCCACCTTCACAATGCCATGCACTTTCAATATAGCTGTTTAAAATCAATGCATGAATATAAAAGGGTGTTTTATCACCTACTCCTGCATAAAGGCAATTATTCCCGGCCAGAATATTTTGCAACAATGGGTCAGAAACAAATGAATTAATGGTTTCGCGTGCATTAGTATCAAGCATATCCCGCTTATCCATAAAATCGCCACTTCGCAAGTTGTATAATGGAAACTGGCTGCATACATACTTTATTCTATCACAGTAGTTTTCAATACCGGTACGTTCATTAGGAAATGAGCGGGCAAGGGTTTCGATAAACAGTTCATATGATTGGGCATAGGGATATTGATTTCTGACATTGCCAATTTGAATAACATCAAAGCCTTCCGGATCAAGGCGTTTAAGCTTCAATTTCTGCATCAACCCGACATAAGAGAATATTTTATGAAGTGTTTGTCCTTCATCAAGTCCACCAATATAATGTACTCCTGTATCAAACACAGCTCCATCGCGAGTATAGCTTTGAAGACAACCTCCTATTTGCGCATTTTTCTCAAGGACAGCTACCTTATATCCATTTTTGCCAAGTATTGCCCCACACAATAACCCGCCAAGCCCACTTCCGATAATTACAACATCGAAACTATCACCCATTTTATTTCTTTTTAAATACGATAACAAGATTTGATGTCCATTTTTGCTGATCAATAATACTGGGTATAAATCCAAGATTTTCACCAAGTTTTATCAGTTCGTCTGCCGCGAAAAAAGCCAACTTATGTTCTCTTTTATTAAACTTGAAAACACGTGTTGATAAAAACTCTGTCAATCGTGTCACAGCATGTTTCTTCCCAGGATGGTTGTCGCCGTCTCTGACAATGATTATTCCACCTGGTAGTATTTTAGAGGCAAAATTGGTAAAAACATGAATTCGCTCATGCTCCTCCAGGTAATGCAATACATCGCTGAAAATAATACAATTGGCTGGAGTTGCCTTAAATTCATGCAGAGAAGCATTTGCGAACCTGAGATTTATGGGCTTATCAAATCCATTTTCTGCCACTTCAATTTTTTCTTCATCATAATCAAAACCAATAATTTTCCTTTGTGGAGCAAGGTAAGCAAGCATATAATCCATAAAACCATAGCCACAACCCGCATCGATGATGATTCCTTCCTTTGGAACCAAATCATGGAAAAGCTGATAATTTCTTTCTAATCGCAATTTCACCTTCATATACCATTCCAGGACCGGTCCTTTAAAAATGAAATTGTCAACAATTCTCTGATGGTAAAAATCAGCAGTGCGCTCTTCTTTATCTAAAAGGGTATATTGTTCCTTTAGCAATTCTTGCACTGCTTTCGTTTTCTGCTGATACGATGTACCGTATTCAACACTGATGAATTTTATGCGTGGCAGTACTTTAATAGTAAAAGTTGTACTGCGCACGACGAAGCTGCCTTTTGCAATGCACCGGCCCGTTCCATGGAATAATACCGGAATAATATCAAGTCCGAGTTGCTGAGCAAGATAGAAGGCTCCTTTATGGAAACGCCCAATTGTGCTATCTTTTGAACGGGTTCCTTCCGGGAATATGGCGATAGAATAGCCCTCCTCTATTTTGGCTTTTAACGTGTCAATATTGGGATCGACTCCTTCAAAAATTGGTTGATAACCAGCTATTCGTACCACATATCCAAAAAGCGGCGAATTCCATACCCACTTATTTGTCAGTAAAATTATTTTAGGACTCAGCATAACCATTGAAAGGATATCAAGGACTGATTGGTGGTTTGCTACGAATATACAAGGCTTAGTATAATCAGGTTTTTCATCATACACAACTCTCTTTGTAACACTGGTTATCACATATAACTGAGCCCAAGCAAATTTGCTTATTAGTGAATTAAAAACTCCTTTAGCTTTTTTTCGATAAAACGGATTTACCACGACAAGAAAAAATCCGGAAATGCTCAGGAAAATGCACCCAAGGATGAAAAAGCTATATGCAACTACTGATTGGAGAAATGTTCCAAAACCAATTGGTGGAAATCCACGGCTGACAGGCACACTCACAAACATGCGAAACATATATGGTTCCAGAACTTGCGAAATAAGTAGTACCGAGATGATCCCTATCAAAGAGACCAATGCGATGGATTGCAAAGCAGGGTGTTTAGCAATGAGCAATACCCCAAAACCAATTAGGGTGGTAATACCCGACAACAAAATACTCATCCGTATCACCGGCATTGGCTTTTTTCTCCCCCGATACTCCTGTAAAAGACCATCCATCGTAAAAATACAATAGTCGTCTCCCAGGCCAAAAATAAAAGTGGACAGAATGATATTGACAATATTGAACTTGATGTGAAACAACCCCATAAGACCTAAAATCCAGATCCATGAAACAACCATTGGTACAAATGCTGTGATGGCCAATTCTAGTTTTCCATAGGTAAGCAATAGTGCTAAAAAAACCATGAGCGCTGTAAATATTGCAATAAAATTAAAATCAGCACTTATAATTGATGACAACTGGGCTGAGACGAAATTATTATCCAGCAGTCTGGTGTCTGGTTGTTTAGACACTAAATTACCAACCTCAGCTTGTGAGGCTGCAGGAAGCTTAAGCACTGAAACAATTGTTGTCATTTCAGGTGAAACAGTTACCATTTCTTTGGCAAATACCTCTGACAGCATTCGATAATCCACAATGTCAATTTTCTCAGATTGTATGTTGAGCATGGAATAAAAATCATCAAAAGAATGTGCTTTAAATCCTAATTTTTTCCCTGATTGTTCAAGGGATACCTGCATCGTCTGTATTTTATCTCTGTTAAAATATTGTTTCCAAAGCCCGATACGTTTCTTCTGTTCCGCTGCCGAAGGAAGAAAATCAGCAACCCCTGTATATTTAATGGCAGCTCCTGCAAGGTTCAATGAATCCGCCAACTGTTTGATCTTTCCAGATGAAGCGAGTGCCTGGTCAAAAGTGTTACCATAAGAAATAACATAAACCGAACGCATTAAACTGTCGTTACCACGCAGGATATTTTCGGTTTTCTTTAGCTTAGGCGACATGTAGTTCAGGTGCATCAGATTACTGTCAAATTCTATATCTTGGGAAAAATAGAGAAAGACAGGTGTAAGAAGTATTATGGACCAACGCAGGTATGGACTGTTTTCAAGTTGAATATTTCCTGCTTTTTTAAGCCATTTTTCAGCGATTTTTCCTTCCGGGATTGGTTGACCGATAAGTTGGGGAAGAAAAATCAGCGAGAAAAGCACTGCACCAATGAGACCGAAAGCGCCCAATAACCCAAAATCGTAAAGTATTTCAGCCTTAACAAAAAGCAGACACATAAAACCACCGATCGTGGTAGCACTTCCAATAGTCATCGGCTCAACCATGTCACCGATGACTTTTCTGAGATTTCTCTCTTCAAGACGGTGTGTAAGAATATGCAATGGATAGTTGACGGCAATTCCCAATAATACTGAAGTGGCACCAATGGCAATAAAAGAGATACTGGGCTTGATGAATGAAACACAGGCAAGTGCGAATACCAGTCCGAAAAGAATCGGTAGGAAGATAAGTATTGGTGTTCTTTTTTTACGAAACACTATGGTGATTAGTAGGATTAAAGCAACACACATAATTGCCAAGGTTAATGCGGCATCCTTCTGCATTTGACGAGAATTTTCCACTGACACTGCTGTAGCCCCGATAAAACCACAGTCAATCTTGGAAAACTCCTTGTGGGTATTCAAATCAGAAACAAAACCTTCCAATGAATTAATCAATATCTTATTGATACCAGTTTCATTTGGAGGATTTGCCGGCTCAATAAAAAGAACAAGATTTTTTTTATCTTTTGAAAAGAAATAACCATTGTTTATTTCGTAACCAGAAGCTTCCCCGAGTTTTTGCAAGCGCAGTGTTACTGGAGTCGAAATTCCGGCAGGATCTAATGGCAAGCGCTGCCTGATTATGATTCCCGCCGGTGTGGATAAAAGTTTAGTGCTTTCGACCAGGTTGTGCTGAATATTTTCGGGCCGTAGTGCTGAATCGAGATATGCGTAATCCTGTTGTTCTATAAAAAAAGGGAGGTTTCTAAGCAAAGCCTTATACACTTCCATGAAAGGAAAATCGTCGGGACTTACAAGAATCTTTTTAACTAAACTGCTATCAAGTGATTTAATGCGAATCAATAAACTATCGCAATAAGCCATTTTTAATTGATCTGGACAGGGGGTGGCAGTTTTATCGGAAATACAGATTGTCAGTTTATCAATCACACGTGAGTGCTGTAATATATTACTGTACTCACGCGTTTTCGCATCCATTTGTAGAATCTTACTGAGATCTTCTTCAAAAGAAACTCTAGACGCTAATATTGTGAAAAGTATGAAACAGGAAAGCATTACCAGCCAAAAAATAATGCGTTCTTTTTCGAAAAAATCGTACACTAATAAAATCAATCCCCTCATATTCTATATAATGAGATATTCATTTTGAAATGTTGATGTTCAATTTTCATTGAACTGATTTGAGTCGTTCCTGTAGCGAATAAATAGTAAAATAGGAATTTTACAGTTTTACCTTGCTCAAACCTTCCCGAAATAAGTTTGTGTGACAATGAATCTACTATGTAAATAATCTTCATCCTTTTTTTTAAATCATATGTATAGCATGATACATCGGGTGTGTTTTCAACTATGAAATGTCGCTTTTTGGTTAAAATGCCAATAAGTGCACCGAAGTCTTCGTAGAATGTTCTCAATGTCCGCTTATGGTTCAATTTTGGCAATGCAAACAGTACATTAAAACCTGATGGTAAAAGTTCCATGTCGAGTAACTTCGGGCCCATTTCTGAGCTCATGATAAGGCGTATTGTAGAATCGTTTAATTTTTTAAGTAACAGCAATCCACTGAAATGATAGGAATTAATTTCAATGTTAATATTGTACAAACCTATAGAATCGTTTGAATTGTATAAATCAGGCATATAGGATTGAGCACCAAGCATGCCTGATGACATACAAAATACTATAATACAATTAATTAACATCAAAGACTTCGTCACTTACCGGAGCATTTATTATTTTATTAGTGAAAACCAAAGTTGTATTATCCCCTGAAGTTTCCTTCAATTCGAGTCTATCTACGGTGAAATCCTGTTTCGATATCAATATATCAATTCGATCAAATAATGATTTGAGCAATTTTTGACGTGGTTTTAACACCAAATAATACACTTTGGCATTTTCAGAAATATCAATATCAAAATCCTTTGAGTTCAAGACATTGCCAGTGACACAGTTAATAGTCATCTGGCTGATCATTTTATATAATTTATTCGAGTTCGTTGATACACTTGGTTTTTGTTGATTGTTTTTCGTCGTTACTTTATCATTCTCCATCACAAATAGAAAACTATAAGGTTTACGATATTCCATGCGTAACTTATTGTATTTCTTGTAAATAAATGACCCTTCTGAAATAATTTTATTTTCGAGCATACTAATGCTCTTTTCCTGAATAAAATCACTTTTCAGGCTATTTACCGCATCAGATTTTGCAGAAAATAAGGTTCTGAAATCAACTAAATTTTTAACAGGAGTATAATTTTGTGAACGAGCTGAGCTTAACCCAAAAATAATAAAGAAAAAGAAGAGTGGGATGTTGGAATAAAAAATACTCTTTTTAGAAGTTGGTGATAATTGAAAATTCATTATATGTGTAGTATTGGTGAATCATTTCTAAAATATTAAGTATTTTTCAGTAATTCAGACAAAGGCAAATCTTTGCTTTCCAAGTTACTTTGATTTTTTGGCCTATTCACCCAATATATGCAGATTAAAAGTAACAAAGACATCCAGTTACGATTGATACAATGAGTCAACGAAAAATATTTCGGTTCTGTTTTAACCAGGACAAGAAATAAAATCAACGCGGCTTCTTAATTTGTGATTGTTTCCGAAATTGCATTTACCTTAAAATCAACATAACAATAAAGATCATGGAAGGTGACTATACTAGGGAAATCTTCAATAGAAACTTTAAACTTAAAATTGTTCTCTATTACTACTACCAAATCAATATAATCTAAGCTGTCTAATTGCAATGTTTCACGTAAATTTGCCTCTGGTTTTATTAGATCAACTTCAATTTCAAAAGTTTCAGCAAGAAATGGAATGATCTTTTTTGCAATCTCGATTTGTGTCATGGATTGTCAATTTGTTTATATTGTTGATATGTTTTTATATTTTAAAAAGGCAGCAACTTTACGGAAAATATGCAAACATAGTTAAAATATTCTACGAGACCAAGGCGGATAATCCGTTTATTTATTGTCCCATCTTTTAATGATGAGTGAAGCGTTAGTACCGCCAAAACCAAAGGAATTTGATAAAAAGCAATTTATCCGGGTTTCTTTGGTTTCAGATATTATATTAAGTTTTACAGAATCTTCATCTGGGTTTTCAAAATTAATATTTGGTGCTATGAACCCATGTTCCATCATTAACATTGAGTAGACTATTTCGCTTGCACCCGCCATCCAGCATTCGTGGCCAGTCATCGATTTCGTTGAAGATATATATGGCTTGATTTCGCCAAAAACATTGTGAAGTGCTTTAGCTTCAGATGCATCACCAACAGGCGTTGATGTTGCATGTGCATTAATGTAATCAATTTGTTTGATTCCGAGGCCAGATTGCTCAATAGCCATCTCTATGGCCTTCTGAGGCCCTTCTATTGTGGGATTAGAAATATGAGACCCATTCGAAGAAAACCCATAACCCACTAACTCTCCTAATATTGTGGCTCCTCGCTGGATTGCATGTTCCAGGCTTTCAAGTATAACAGTTGCGGCACCCCCGCTTGGTATAAGGCCATCTCGATCACGATCAAAAGGTCTGGATGCTTTTTGTGGCACATCTTCACGAATCGAAAAGGCTCCAATTGCATCAAAGTTGCCCATCGAGTAAATATTCATTTCCTGTGCTCCACCACAAATAATGCAATTCTGATATCCATGTCTAATCATCATAAGACCTAGTCCGATTGAATGTGAGCCACTCGCACAAGCTGCACTAACTGTAAAGTTAATTCCTTTGAGTTTGAAAATAGAAGATAAGTTCATTGTCACAGTTGAATTCATGCTTTGGAACACTGAGCCTGAACCTACCATTACAGTTTCTCGTTTTTCGCGAATAATATCTGTAGCAGAAATCACTGCTTTTGCCGAACTATCGTTACCAAAAAGAATACCTATATTGTTCTTGTCAATAAATTCCTGATCAATGCCTGCTACTTTCAGTGCTTCAACAGTCGACATATATGCATATTCGCCCTGTTCGGAAAGAAGAATTCTTGATCGGCGATCAAGAAGACCTTTGAGCTGAGGGCTTTCGATTAAACCGGTTAATCCAGAGCGATACCCGAATTTTTTCCGCTCAATATCTAAAATGATACCAGACTTTCCCTGATATAATGACTGGGTTGTTTCTTCCAGATTTTTACCTATGCAAGAATATATCCCTATACCAGTGATGACTACCCTGTTTAACATATTTTATTATTTTATAATATATTCCGCCGTTAATAGAAATATTTTATTCTTAGACTGAAGGTTAAAGAAACAGCCCATTTGCTCTTTCTACTATTTCCAAAAATTATAATAATTATACCATTGCAGAGGATATTTTCGCACTATATTTTCAAATTCAGAAACATATTCCTTCATAGAATCTGAAAGTAATTCAGAACGTTTCATTGGGTTCTTTATTGATGGTACGATTTTTATTGGTGAGGCATAGAACCTATATTGTTTACTTGATTCTTTTACCGCAAACACGTAAGAGACAGGTACATTGAAATATGAGGCTATCAGCCAAGGACCTAAAGGGAAGAGTGCGGGTTCCTCCAAAAAATCAATTCTAACTGTCTTATTTCCTTCTATAAATCGGTCGCCAGTCATAGCAATGATTTCTTTTCTCGCCAAGGCTTGTTCTATTTCATACATATGCGAAAAATCATTACCGATTTTAATAAAATGGACATTCCGATCAGTTAGAACATTTGACATATATTTCTTGATAGCTTGTTCTTCACCATCAAAAACGAGTACATTAATTTTTTTGTCGAGAACATCCAAAGCTTTTCCGCCTACTTCCCAATTCCCAACATGACCACTGATAAGGATACCTCCATCATGCATTTGAAGCAAGTATTCCTTCCCTTCGATGATAAAGTTGAACTTATGCTTTAATCCCGCAAGAATGGCCGTTTTATCAATTAATACCTGACCAAATAGATAATAGTTCCTGAAAATACTTATTATCGATTTAAAAGGACTTTGGCCAAGACGAACATGGAAATAGTAATAAATTGATCCGAAAGCTTTTTTATAGGCAAAGACAAAATATGTAGACACAAATACTAAAAGGAAATATGCGAAAGTAAGTCCAAGATGTTTTATACTCCATACAAAAATCTGATATCCAAGAATATTGCCTCTACTCTTTCCTTCCCATGATGCCATATTCTAATTAGTTTGGATTTGTTTTTTCTATCACTAAAGAATAAAAATCCTGAACTGTCTTAACTCTGACAATGTCTTCGGTTGAAATTTTGAATCCGAAGGTCCGTTCAATTTCAGATAAAAAATAAACATAATCAAGGCTGTCTCTTCCAAGTTTAAATAGATTGGCAGAAGGACATATTTTTTCTGCTTCGACTTCAACTATGTCAATTAATAGTACGTTGATTTTCTTGATTATCTCGGAATTTTGCATTTAAAAGTCTTTTCTGGTATAAAAATAATTGACCAAAACATATTTATCCCATTAAGAATCAGGGTTAAAAAATCATTAAGGATGTGTTCTTTTTTGAAAGCTGAATATGGGGAACCATGGTGGTACTTCCTGACAATATTCTTTCCAACTTTCCCCAAAACGTCGTTCTAATTGTGGTTCTTCGTAATTGACTACAATTAAATAGATAATTCTAGACATAGCTATTAGCCAAACTACGAGAATAAGTTGACCAAATGTCAAGATTTCACCTAGGACTACAAGAAACAATGCCCACATCATCGGGTTTCGAACATAACCATATACATTACGCGCCATTATTTTTTGAGGTGCTGAAGTAACAAGGGGTGTGCCTTTTCCAAATAAAAACATCAAAATTGTACACCAAATGGCTAATGCAGCACCTGACCACATCAGCACTATTCCAACAATTTCAACACCAGGTATACCAAAACCCTCTTGAGATTTAATATTTACAACTTTCATTAGAAACTGAGGGATAATATAGAGCACACTAAAAGGGCCAACAAATCCGTATAATGCGCCGTCAATCAAACGGATAATAATATTTTTAAGATATTTGAACATGAGAAAATGAATTTATTTTTTAATCTTTGTAAGCTGAATATAGAGTATACTTTATTATTGATTTTTTAATCTCGATTGCAAATCAGTCAAAAAATTCTTGTATTTATTTAACAAGCGACTCCATTCAATAAATACATCATCTTTTTTCTGCATACTAACTTGGTCTATGTCAGACTTATTCCCAGCAATGTAATTTGATCTATTAAGCGTTTCTGAAGAAATCTTTATATTATAAGTTAATGGAGAGTTTGAAACAAGTTTAACAATCACACGAGTTCTGACAGTACCTTCTTTAAAGTTTTGATTTGCCCAGTCGGTTTTAAGGTACCCTGCTTTTTCGTCTGAAACTGCAATCTCGTCAAAATATGATAAAACTGTTTGAAAAATGAGTTTCCAAGATTCTCCTTCAGTTTTGTCAGATTTTATTTCGAAATTTTTATTTAGAAACGGCATTTCCTCTGATGCAATATCTGCATCATCTACCAATAAAATATAACGAAACTCATCGGGTATTTCTGCATACCCTGGTTTATTGCTAAATTCTATATAACCAGTTATATAACCAGATTTTTCAACTTTTACAGTGAGACTTTCCCACCCAGGAACTACTACTAATGCTTCTCCTTTCCCAATAACTTGACCGTTGACAGATATAGTAGCATCTGGCAACGAAGTTTGGAAATGGACTTTTTTCTTACCTGCATATGTGGTCAAGCAACTAACAAGAGTCAAACCTAAAATTGTGATAATGGTTAATGTTTTTTTCATAGCCGAAATATTTTACACCTTAAAATATGTAATCACACTACTATCCTTAATACTTCTTATTAATTATCAGGATATTACATAGCGTCAAGTTCCATAAGCCTGTTTTCATGCTCAATAATAAGCAATTGCATATCAATCAGCTCGCCGATCCTAGTTGCGGGGTGTTTGACTGCATATTTGCCGATAACTTTCAGTTCAATATCCAAGTTGTATTTTTTCTTAAATATTTCAATCAGTTCCAGGAACATCAAAGAATCCCCGTTCAGATCTTTAATGATATTGGTATTATCGTTGATTTTCGATATATCAACTTCACATTCCTCGGCGAAAAAAACGTATACAGTATTCCTAACTTCGTTCCTGATGTTTTCATTTATGTTGGCCATCTTTTCTCTTTAACGATTAGTTCATTATCTCTTGTTACAATTAAAAAAAATAATTCTTGAAGATAGCTTCTCCGCCATTTGAGGGTATTAAGAATATCTCTAAAAACTACTTTTTTTGACACTTCTTACGATGCAAAAATAGGATAATTCCATAAATATTTGTTCTTTTTATTATTGTTTGTCACCATTTTAGGGTATATTCCACATCTAACTATTACGCCTTTACGACCATAAAAAAACGGGAGTTCCGCCCCCAAGGGTGGAACTCCCGAAGATTCAGAAGTTGATCTTCTCTTCAGCCTCTGAAATGCTTGAATCGAATGACAACTTGAGGAAATCAATCACCTTTTTAACTCCAGGGGTGAAGCTGGTGGTGAAGACATTCCCGT
>CAYHCU010000017.1:0-22700 GCA_964355035.1 uncultured Flavobacteriales bacterium
TGAATTTCCTGGAGGGAAAAGCACTATTTCAATGATAGTGGCACAAAAGAAATACGAAAATGTTTTTGTTAATTATCGATTTGGAAATTTTAAAAAAACTTACCAGATAGAAGCCACTGAATCAGGACGATTGACTTTTCAAAGACTTTCTTCAACCGAATTTATATTTTCGCTTGGCTTTTCAGTATTTTACTTTAAAGATGAGAAGATTGAAAAGCTGTTCACCTTGCCAAGAATTATATTTTCAATATTGAAAGATGATCAGGAAAATTTATGGGTTGGAACGGAAGATGGGGTTTATTATTATGATAAAAAGGACTGGAGAAATCATTCAAAAATATTTCTAAATCAAAACATGATAACATCCATTTTTCAGGATCAGGAAAATGGGTATTGGTTCACTACTCTTGAAAATGGCGTATTTTATTTGCCTGATTATGAAATAAAAAACATTCCACTCACAGGAATAATTCAAAAACCAATTAGTCTGGCAACAGATTTTAAGAGTAAAATTTATATTGGATGTTGGAATGGTACTATTGCAGAGTTAAGTAATGGTAAAGTAAAAGCAATATTTGAACTTAGCAATACTTTGAAAAAATTGCCGATTACGGATTTATCTTCCTTCCCCAATGATAAAAAAATATACGTCAGCAGGTATTTTCCGGGGAAAATTGAAAATGGGAAATTTCAATTATTTAAAAGCAGGTATTCGTTTGGTGTCAAGACAGAATATTTTAAAAGAGCGAATGGTAACATTTACGGAGCCGGTTCTTCTTTTATTTTGGAGGTAAAAGGAGATTCAATTGTTTGTCCTGATATTTTATCGCAAAGAATAAATTCAGTATTAGAAACCGAAGACGGGAAATTATTGATAGGGTATAATCGTGGTGTTTTTTATTTTGATGAAGCCACAAAAAAGGAAACACCTTATCGGAAGGAATTTGATGAGTTAAGAGTAGATGATATCAAAAAACTGAATGGCAAGTTGTTTTTTGGAACCAAGGGAAAAGGGCTAATGATGGTTTCGGGAGATTCTGTTTTTACGATTGACGAATCGATGGGTTTAGCAAGTAATTTAGTCGGTAAAATTACAGTGTCAGGGAATGAGCTTTGGATAGCAACAAATAAAGGCATAAGTCATCTTGTATTTTCAAATACTTCGACGAATGAATTTACAATAACAAACATTCACCATAGCGATGGTTTGTTAAATGACGAAGTAAGTGAAGTTGTTGTATTGAATGATACTGTTTATGTGGCAACTAGTTCAGGAATTTCAATTTTCAGAGCCAATGCCGATTTCAAAAACACAACGAGGCCACGAATTTATATTTCTTCATTAGAAGTGAATACAAATAAAATTCAGTTTGCTGAAAGTTTGAATTTAAGACACGATTCAAATAATATTCATGTTAGTTTTAATGCCATTTCATTTAAAAGTTTTGGTAAGTTAATTTATCGTTATCAATTGATTCATAGTAAGGATACGATTTCGTCAACTACATCGAACAGAGAAGTTGAATTTTTAGCATTGGCGCCCGGAAGTTATCATTTCAATGTAATGGCAATGAATAAATCCGGTGTATGGAGCAATGAAAGTGCGCGATTTGATTTCGTAATTCGTCCTGCATGGTGGCAAACGATTTGGTTTAAGGGAGTCCTTGCGTTTTTTATTACTTGCTTGATTTATGTTTATTACCGCAGTCAAATTGAGAGACTGCGCAACAAGATGGAGAATGAACAAATTCAGGCATCATTGCAGCTGACAGCCATTCGGGCCCAAATGAATCCGCATTTTATTTTCAATGTAATGAATTCAATTCGGATTTACATGCAGAATCATGATACGAAATCGGCAGAAAAATATCTCACCTCGTTTTCAAAATTGGTGAGATATGTTTTGGATAACTCAGACAAACAAGTTGTTTCATTGGAAGATGAATTAAATGCGCTCCGCAATTATGTTGAATTGGAAAGGGAGCGATTTGAAAACGGCTTTGAATTTAAAATTGATTGCGGGTCTGAAATCGATCTTTCAGATTATCAATTGCCATCATTGCTTTTACAGCCATTCGTAGAAAATTCCATTAAGCACGGAATTTCCAGATTGAAAAGTGGAGGGAAGATTCATGTTGAAATAAGTAAAAAAGGAACAAATCTTTTAATTTCAATTGAAGACAATGGCGTCGGTCTAAGGGATTCTGAGCAATGGAACAATCAGGATCCGGAATACCATTCTTCCAAAGGAACGGAAATTATTTTTCAAAGGATACAGGCATATAACAGATGTTTTGGGAAGAAAATAAAGGCAGAAATCAGGGATTTGCTTGGTGAAAATGGAAAATCTAAAGGAACAAGAGTGGAAGTAGAAATATAAATTTGCTTTTCATTCACTTTTTAGATTAGATTTGCTTGAAGGGAAAAGAGAAATGATCACCGCACTATTAGTTGACGACGAAAAAAGAAACCATGATTCATTGGTTAAATTACTGAAAGAGTATTGTCCGACAGTTGAAATTATCGGGCAAGCAACTTCGGTAGACGAAGCATTGCAATTTTTATCAAAGAATAAACCTCAATTAGTATTTCTTGATGTAGAGATGCCAAATGGAACCGGCTTTGATCTTCTGAGAAAAGTGGAGAAGATTGATTTTAAAATTATTTTTGTGACAGCTCATGCACATTATGCAATCAAAGCAATTCGTTTTTCGGCAGTTGATTATATTTTAAAACCAATTGACACAGATGATTTGATGCGTGCAGTGAATAAAGTTTCGGAAGAGTTAAGTGAAAACCATCCTGCACAATATAATGCCTTGTTAGAAAATCTGAATTCTACTTCAACATATAAAATTGCAATTCCGGTAAAAGACGGTTATGCATTTTTATTGCCGGAAGAAATTATTCGTTTGCATGCCGATGGATCCTATACACATATTTATACATCCGTTGAAAAATTTACCGGAACAAAAAATATTAAGGAGTACGAACAACTTTTGACAGAATATGGTTTTTTTCGTTCTCATAATTCGCATTTGATAAATTTGAAACACGTAAAGCGTTTTAGCAGACTGGACGGGTACTTCGTTCACATGAGCGACAATTCAGTCGCAGAAATTTCCAGAAGAAAGAAAGAAGAGTTTATTGGGATGATGACGAAAGGGACTTTGTCGTAGTGAGTGGTAAGTTGTGATTTGTAAGTGGAAATACCACGGATTGTTAGTCGGGATTCGTTTATCGTTTATCGTCGCTCGAGTCACGAGCCACGAACCACGAATCACCAGCCACAAAACCCTGAAAGGGTGAAATGATTTCACGCTTTATAACATTGAAATGCCACGGATTGTCTACCGTGATTCGTTGCTCGTTTGTCGTTGCTCGACACACGACACACGAACCACGAACCACGAACACACAGTCGTACAAAGAGACCAACAAGTTCCTTACCAGGATGACGGCTGCATCATTGGAGAGGGGATAAGGGGAAAGCAAACCGCTACAAGATGCTTGCAGCATTTTCATCTTTCAATTAAAGCGTAGTCGTTAATAATATAGGTTCAGCTATACTTTAAACAAATGCGGTGGCAATTATTAAAACGACAATCATATCACCCTTTCAGGGTTTACGGTTTGCGTTATTTGTTTTTCTATAACAATTACACCCTTTCAGGGTTTACAGTTGAGCAAATTTTTTACTGCATATTACTTTGAGCTAACAATTTATTCTTTCTCAACCCAATCAATTCACCTCCCGACCACAGGGTGGTCACATGTTTATAGGTCGATTGTTAATTGAAAAAACGCAATCAAATTAATTCCCGACCATGGAATGGTCGCATGTGAATTGGCGATGCAATTTCCAAAAGAATAAAATCACCGCTGGCGAAGTAGCAATATTGGTCATTTTTGCAAATTAGCGAAGAGCCTTTTGATGGTCGAAAGGGCAATCAATTATTAGCGAGATGTTTTAATTGAAGTTCGTTGAATTAATATAGAAAATATAATCTATTTTTGTCTGAAGTAACTTGGTTTCAAATACAGAAGAAGTTGGGGTCTAATTTTAGGGAATATTCCGCTACTGATTTGAAATTGAAGTTGCATAATTGTTGACGCTTATGAAATCGAAATTGCTTTTTTTTATTAGTGTACTTCTGATTATTTCACTTAGCTTTTTTGAAATATTGGCACAGTCAAAATTCAAAATAGTAGAGACATTCAAACTAAATAATGAGAAGGATAGTATTATATATTTTAATCGCACACCAAGTAATTCAAGAAGCATTTCCGTTTTTTGCAATTATTTAAAGGATGAAAAAATAATAGACGGAATTTATTCCGGAATGTATTATGGTATTTTTGAAAGTGGTTTAATAATAAATCTTAACAGAAGAATTCCTTTTAAAATAAACGAGTTCTACTTATTTATCGATTCCAATTATCTATTTACACAAGAATCTGATTATACCGGAGGATCATTGAAGATCAATAAATATTTTATTGGAGAACAAACGACAGTACTCGAGAGGCAAAAAATATTTGATGGAGATATGGAAATCTACTTTGATGTAAAATCGAATAAAATATTTACTTCTGATCTATTTGAGGGGTCGGGTACTAGAATTTCAGTTTATTCCGAAAACTTTGATTCACTAGCCACCGTATTTCCAGATGAAAATGGATTTACAAATATGAGAATAGGATTTAAAGATAATTTAGCTTTAGTGGCAATTGAAAATAGTTTCAACAAAAATAAAATTAAAATTATTTTGTTTGACACAAAAAATTTCATTAAGAAATTTGAAAAAGATATTGACACTATTGGTGCTTTTCTCTTTAAAATAATTGAAACAAAATCAGGATTTTTAGTTTGCAATGCAGATGGAAGATTGACTTTGATTAATTTGAGTGGTGATATTGTTTGGTCGAAAACCGGAATTAATAATTTAGTTAGTTTTAATTCTGAAGGTGAAGTAAGCAATTACGATTTTGAAAAAAACACATTATACTTATTAACAAGGGACAATTTTATTGATGAAATTCAGGAAATAGATGGATATTTGCTTAAACACAACATGCTTAAATTCGAGTCGCAAAATGAATTTGCCAAAGAAATTATCTATTTGAAAAATTTCGACGAATTATGTATAGTGACGAATTACGTTCGCAACAATATTATTGAAACAAATAATTTGTACGATATTAATTTAAAAGAGAAGTTCAAGTTGAATAAAACCGAACTTGGAAGAATAAATGCCGGAACTATTAATTTAAAAAACCGAGTCGGTTTTATTTTGAAAGATAAAATTGTTGAATATGAAAAATAGGGGCAAGGCGTTCACGCTTTTGAATTGCTCAATGATGTCAAGTTAGTCCCCTCAGAAACAAAACCTCAGCAAACCATCCTTTCAGCTCCAAATTGTTCGTTTATCGTTTATCGTTTGTCGAGCATCGTAATTCGACCCACGACCCACGATAAACGCCCCACGAACACAACCATCTATCAACTCCCCCCAACCAACTATCAGTTTTTTGAACCATTGGTATAAACTGGAGGCTGAAATTCCTCATGTTTTTCACCTTTAGGAGGTTAAAAACCCAATTGAGTACTTATGAAGAACCAGCGCCGGAAATTCTCTCCGGAATTCAAGACGAAAGTAGTAGGTGAAGTTGTTTTGAATGAAAAAGCAATCGCTGCCATTGCAAAGAAATTCGATTTGACGCCGGCGCAGATCAATTCCTGGAAAAGGAAATCGTCGGATAAGAACCAATAAAGAATGAACCGTCGAATTTTCATAGGTTAATCAATCCAAATTTGAAAACAGAACACACGAATAAATACAACCATCATGAACCACTTAGACAAAACACAGAATCAACTTGCTGCACTACTTTTAGCAGCTAAGCAAGAGAAGAAACATCAAAGTTCTCAGTCGACAGAGAACATTCTCTTCAAGATAAAAAACCACAAAAAGTTTTTTTACCTGGTTTCTTTATTTGTCATGATGCTATCAACAACAATGGCACAAGGGCCACTAAATGTTGTTCCTGATCCGATTTGTAATACAAATTGTTGTTCATCGCAAGCTCCTTGCAGTTGTTCTGCCGGCGTGCTTATTACAGGTGGATTGCCTCCGTATTCTATTTTAGTATTAGGATCAAGTGGTTTGGTTGGAACTACTGCTTGTGTAGGAAATCTTTGTCCGGGTGCTTATACATTCGTTGTTCGTGATGCAAATAATGTAACAGTCCAACTTCAAGTTACAGTTGGAGGAAGCTGTTGTCATTTAAATTGTCGTGACACCTCATTTTGTTTCGGTCTCCCTGATTCAATGATCGTCTTAAATCCGCCTACATATAGCGATACTTCACAAGTAAGTGGTGGCGGAACCGGTCCCGGCGGTCCACCGGCTGATTGTGTTTTTGATTCTATGTGGAATAATGCACCCGGAATTTATCCTGTCGGAACAACTGTTGTAAAATGGTATGTTCGATCTCTTACAGGAGCAATTGATTCTTGTACGCAAAATGTAATCAGGAATCCACCGACACCATATGCAATTATATTTACAACATCTCCTCCAATTGTTGGTGGTGTAATAAATATTTGTAATGGTCAAACAATTACATTCACTGATAACTCAGTTGGAACTACAGGCCGCCTTTGGAATTTTGGAAATGGATTTTATTCCAGCAATGCAATTCATACAGAGCCGGCATGGCATTACCCGCCTGGAACATATTACGATACATTAACTGTTTTTGATGATTGTGGAAATCCGCACGACACAGCATTTCAAGTGGTCGTAGATTCAGCATCAGGTCCGGATATTTTTTGTATTTCTGTAGTGTGTCCGGGAGATACTGTGACGTATCATACCAGTGCCAATTGCACTACTTACAATTGGGGAGTTACAGGCGGAACATTTTATCCTGTTCCTGCATCAACAAGCGATTCAGCAACTGTTATCTGGGGAGCTGGACCAAACGGAACAATTTCTCTTAGTGTAGCAGGATGTACTCCGCCATCGACATGTGCAGTAGCAACAATAAAGACAGTGAATATTGTTCCCACTACATTACCTGTTGCAGGTGATACAGTAGTTTGCGCAGGAGGAACATCAACATATTGTGTACAATGTATTCCTGGCAATAGTCATAGTTGGGAATTGCTTCCTGCAAACGCGGGAACAATTACAGGAAACGGTACATGTTGTGTGACCATTCAATGGGCTCCGGGCTTTTTCGGAATTGTAACGCTGCAAATAAATTATCAGAATGTACTTACAGGTGCAGGATGTAATTTACCTGATGGAAGTTGCAATACCGATCCGGGTTGTGGTGGAACAGGAGTGATCACAATCAATGTGAAACCGATTTTTGGAATTTCCGGACCCGCAAAAGTTTGTCCGGGAGTTGTAAGTGCGCCATTCAATGGAATGAATCTTACAAACAATACAATAGCAGCAGGTGTGTCATGGCAATTAGTGACACCGGCAGCAGTAGTAATTCCATTTGCAAATACAGCAGCTTTCAATTCATATACATGGAATGCAGGAGCTGGAATTTATCAGTTAACAGCGTATGCACCACCGGGAATTTATTGCAATGATTCTGCTATGACAACTGTTGAAGTTGTTCAGGTTCTTACACCGAATATTATTACAGGGCCGGATACTGTTTGTGCCGGGCAGCCATACTATTATAGTACGGCGCCAAATATGTCCGGAGTAACTTATACCTGGAATGTTGTTGGAGGAATAATTAATCCACCTCTAAATACCAGCAGTGTTTCTATTACATGGAATCCGGGTGGTGGAACAGTTTCGGTTTATCAAACATTGACAGCATTACCGGGTTGTGTTTCGAATTCTACTGCTTCATTCACCGTTGTAACTTGGCCGAATTTCCCATTACCGACAATTACTTCCAGCGCACCGATCGCTTGTGTGAAAAGCAGTATTACATATTCAATTCCACCGGCGTTAATCAGTAACGGAACATACACTTGGTCTATTGTCCCAGCAACAGCGGGAAATATTATTACAGCAAACGGTTTAAATTTTGTTACGATAACATGGATCAATGCAGGAACACCACCAATAGTAAAATTGAAAATTTCAAGATGCTATGAAGATTCAGTTATGTTTCCTGTAAATTTATTTCCATTGCCTGCAGTTCCAAACATCAGTTATCTGCCATTGAATCCTTGCGTGAATGATCTTGTGAATTTTACAACAGCAAGTCCGGGACCAATCTGGAACTGGAGTTTTGGCGATGCTTTTACATCGCCATTACAAAATCCGACACATGCTTATGCTTCAGCAGGAAATTTCAACATTCAATTATATGTTACAAATGTTGCAGGATGTTCTGATACAGCATACACAACAATTCATGTTGATGATATTCCTGCAATTCCAATTATAACAGGTTCTCCAATGGTTTGTTTGGGTACAACAACATCGTACACTTTTTCTCAGCCAATATTTAATGGTGCAAGTTACGACTGGTCTTTGTCTGCACCTGCATTAGGAAATATTCTTGGAAATTCACCGAATACATTTACAATAAAATGGAATACTCCGGGAACAGACACAGTTAAATTGCATTTGCAATCAACATGTATCGATACGATTTTGAAATTTGTTGTTCAGGTAAATTCTTTGCCAACACCGGGTATTGGTTTGCCCTCGCCATCGTGTATTGGCTCACCACTTACATTTACAGGTTCAGGCGGAGTAAATTATAACTGGGGATTTGTTGCAGGAAGTCCGTCAACATCGATTTTATCGAATCCAATAATTACCTATGGCTCTACAGGAACATACAGCGTTTCATTGTCAGTTATTGATGTGAATGGTTGTACAGCAACAACAACAACAAACATTACAATACATCCATTGCCGCTTGCAATCATCACAGGACCAAATCAAGTTTGTGCATTTCCTGCGACAGTAACAATGGCTGCAGTCAATCAGGCCGGATATACATTTGTGTGGACACCGTCAGGAATTACACCTACGATCACACAAACGATTAATGCACCAACAACATTTACGGCAGTAGTTACAAATGCTTTTGGTTGTACGAATACATCAAATTCAATAACTGTTACTGCAGGAATATGCGGAGGAACAGCGCCTCCGGGTTGTACAGTTACAGACACAATAGATTACATTAAAGCACCACCAATTTGTTTAACAGAAACATTCACAAGTATAGGCACTGCAACATTGTATGCCTGGGATTTCGGTGATGGTGGAACAGCTACAAATATTTCTCCAGTGACACATACTTTTCCTGTTCCGGGAATTTATCGAGTCACGGTTTATGGTATAGCATCAGGGCTGGATGCATCAGGAAGTATTTGTACAGATACATTCCCTGTAAGTCATAATGTGACCATACCATTCGACTTAAGTTTCACTCATAGTTTTGCTTGTAATGGAGCAGGAGTGATGCAGGTTAATTTTGCGAATACATCTTTATATGTAGGAAATGCTGCGAGCTACAACTGGACATGGTACGATGTAACAACATCAACAACTATTTCAAGTGTTGCTTTTCCTCCAGCAATAACATTGAGTGCGGGAACGCATGTCATAACACTTTCGGCATTTGATCCGGTAACGCTAGGTACATGTTCATTTACTCAAACTATTTTAGTGCCCGTGCCAATTGTTGCAAACTTCAATGTTTCAACTCCGGTTTGTCGAGGCTCTGCTGCATTGTTCACAGATCTATCTGTAAGTATTGGCAATGAAGCATCGCGCTTCTTTAATAATGGAAACGGAGCAACAGGCAATGGAAATCCTTCCAGTTTGATCTATGCAAATTCACCGGGACCATTTACAGCGACATTAACAGTCACAGATATTTACGGTTGTACAAGTACAGCATCACAAAGTGTAAGTGTGTTGACACCAATAGCAGGAACGATTACAGTCGGACCGGGAAGTTGTGATTCAGTTATGTTGACAGCATCAGGACTTGGGCCATACGTATGGCAATTTATCAGTCCACCGCCATTCCCAACGAATCCTGTTTATGTAAAGAACTCAGGATTTTATAAAGTAACAGGAACAGATATTCAGGGATGTCCTTACACAGCAGGTCCGGTTCAAGTCACCGTATTGCATTCTCCGGTAGTTGTCATCACAGGAAAAACAACATATTGCCAGGGCGAAGCATTAGATATAAAAACCGGTGCAGCAGGAATTAATTTTGCCTGGGTAAAAATGCCGGGGAATATTCCTGTAGGAACGAACTCTCCGAATCTTACAATTATTCCGGGAGGCACAGGAAGTATAACCTATCAGGTTACAGTAACAAATGCAAGCGGATGTTCTGCATCTGCATCGTATACAATATTTGTTGATCCTGTTCCTTCTTCAGCAACAATCATAGGAGGGCCATTAACATTCTGTGAAGGCGATTCAGTATTACTTACAGTATCACCAATTGGTGCAACCTATTTATGGTCGAAATCACCAACACCTGCATTGACAGCACCTGCAAATGCAAATGACAGTTTGTATGCAAGTGTAACAGGAACCTATTCAGTAATTGTTCAGACAGCGAGTGGTTGTCCATTCCCTGCAATTACACCGGTTGTAATTACAGTAAATCCAAAACCTGTTGCGAACATAACAGGAGATACAGTTTTATGTGAAGGCGAACAATTGCAATTGCAAACGACTCCGGTTGGAGGTGCAACTTATGCATGGACAGGTCCTGCTGCAACAGGAATAACGAATCCGTTTTTAGTTCCGAATATGCAATTAACTGATGCCGGAATTTATACTGTTGTTGTGACGAATACTTTTGGTTGTACAAAAACAGATACAATTACAGTGGTTGTAAATCCTGCTCCTATCACACCTGTGATTACATCTAATCCGGGTGGAGTATTATGTGAAGGACAGTTAGTAGTATTTACAGCAGCACCGATTCCTGCGCCACTTGTAGTTTATACATGGAGTACAGGGCAATTAGGAATTTCAATTACGGCAGCAATGCAAGGAAATTATTATGTGACAGCAACAAATCAATTTGGTTGTTCAGCAGTTTCCAATATTCTCACTATTCATCCTCTTCCTGATTTGTCGTGTGTACCATCAGGATGTTATGAATTCTGCAATGAATGTGATTCGGTAACAATACCGGGACCGTTCGGATTTGCTTCTTACAATTGGGAAATGTTAGTAGGACTGAACTTCGTCTTCTATAGCGGAAATCAAAATCTGACAGTTCTTCCTCCGGGAGGTATGTTCAGATTGGTTGCCATGAATGCTTTTGGATGTGCAGATACTTCGGATACATTGAAAATTACTTTCAAAGATTGTTGTACGCCATTCACTCATGTAGTAACTTGTATTGATACATCGTGTCAGGATTTCACAGATAATTTATTACATAATTATTCTCCATACATACTTGAACCAAACGTTTTAGTGACAACGAATAATGTTGTCGGACAATATGCAGGAGACGTTTATATTCAAGCAACGGATCTTCCCGGCGCATCAGCAGTTGTTGCTGATACGGTCTTCAACGGAAAATGGTGTTGTGGAAAATTCTCTTACGACTTCAAAATTATTGATGATGGAGTCGCGGGTTCTCCAACAGTTCAGCCGCAATTCAAGATTTGGAACAGTGCAATTGGTCGAGGATTTATATTTACTTCAAATCTAACAGTCTCTGAATTGAGCACATGGAAAAAAATAATTGCATGTACAAGCATTGATACATTCCCTACGAATAATACAACAGGAACATGGGCTCCGATTTTCCCTGCAACTGTCAGCGATTGGCAATCAGTAGCAACGAATGTAACAGAAGTTGTATTTATTACTCAAGTTGCCGGAGGAGTTGGTGAAATAGTAGGAATAGATAACGTTTGCTTCACGCCACAAACATTTATTGTGAATTGCGTGAAGACAAAAGTTTGCGGAGGTTACAATATTGGAGTCGAAGTTATGAATAATGGCAGTTGCCAGAACTTCCAGTATATCTGGAGTAATGGATCAAACCAACCAATAATAGATCTTGCTCAACCGGGAACCTATTGCGTGAAAGTAATCAGTTGCTGCGGTTGCATCGATTCATGTTGTGTAACTGTTCCTGTTGATACAAATATTATTGTTGTTACCGATACAGTTTATCACATTAATTGTGATAGCATTTACGGTGCAATTAAAGTCGATGTTACAGGGGGAGTTCCTCCGTATCATTATTTATGGAACACCGGAGCAACAACAAAGAACGCCAGTCAACTTGTGGCGGGAAATTATTCAATTATAATTACCGATTCAATTGGATGTGATACTACTATCTATGATACAGTAAGAGTTGAAACAGATTGTGGTTGTAATAATGTTCCGCCACCGCCACCACCAACTATTACAGTGATTAGCGTAACACCTGATAGTTGTAATAATAGTGGTTGTATCAATCTTAGTTTTACCGGTTGTTGCTTACGCTTTGGATATACTTATTACAATCCTTGCAATCCAACTTTAATCGACACAGTCGGACCTACAAAAGATTCAACTATCTTCTGTAACTTAAGAGCCGGCGTGTATACAATTAGAGTAAAAGACGCTTGCGGAAATCTCGTCACACAAACAATAACAGTTCCATCTCTCACACTTCCATTAATGGTATTTGTGAATTATGCGAATTGCGGAACACAAGTTTGTGTGGGAGCAGAAGGCGGTTGCGGACCTTATACTTATTTATGGGGTGATGGAAGTACAGGTCAATGTATTTCAAATTACACTCCTTGTACTAGTTTAACAGTAACAGTAACAGATGCAAATGGTTGTTCAATTACAAAAGTTGTAACACCGCCAAATGTTGTTTTTGATAACATTGTGAATCCAACTTGTTGTCAACCGAATGGAAGTTTATGTGCAACTGTTTGTTTTGGACCTCAGCCATATTTCTATTCATGGAGTAATGGAGGAACAACGCCTTGTATTACCGGACTTGCAGCAGGAGCATATTGCTTAACAGTTACCAATGGAAATGGCGAACAATTTACATGTTGCTATACTTTAATTGGCGCACCTGTTACACCACCAAACGTTCACTTCGATGTTCTGAATTGCGGAAACCTTGTGAATGCATATATCGATGCCAACGGTTGTCCATACACATTCCATTGGCAAAATGGAAGTACGGAAACATTCTTCGAAGGAGCACATTCGTGTGATTCACTTACACTCACCGTTGTGATGTGTGACGGAACAGTATATTATCATGGCTTCAGAGTACCGGGAGTAATTCCAACATTGACACCTGTTGATTGTCATACCGGTTTAGGTTCTATCTGTGTTGCAACAGAATGTTTCCATTGTCCTGTTGTGTCTTATGAATGGGCACCAATCATTGCGGGAACACCAAATGATCAGGCATGTTATAACAATGTTCCTTCGGGATTCTATACCGTTTGTGTTGAGGATTCATGTGGCAACAGAGTTTGTTGTACAATCTTCTTACCACCGGGCGACTCAGCACAAATCGTTCATGTGACAGATACCGTTTATGATATTGGTTGTGATAATCTGAATGGAGGAATTGGAGTAGAAGTAGCCGGAGGTTATCCGCCGTTTACTTATAGTTGGAGCAATGGCGCAACGACTCAGGATCTGACTAATATAGCAGCAGGTGCATATACATTGACAATTACTGATTCCATTGGATGTATTACTATCGTTCATGACACAGTAGTTGTACATGACGATTGCGCTTGTTCAAATCCTGATTATATTTTACCAACGCTTACAATAGTGAGTGTCGATCCGGATCATTGCAATGGAACAGGATGTATCCATGCAACGTTTACTGGTTGTTGTTTGTGGTTTAGTTATTCTTACATCAATCCATGTAATCCATTACTCTCTTATAGCGTCGCTCAAACAAAAGATTCAACAATCTTCTGTAATCTGAATGCAGGCACCTATATTTTGTATGTACAAGATGGTTGTGGAAATATAGTTCAGCAAACGGTTGTTGTCCCATCAACAGCAGGTCCATTAACAGCATTGATTCAATATGGAAATTGTGGAACAAGTGTTTGTGCAATTGCACAGGGTGGTTGTGGTCCGTATACTTACGAATGGTTAGGTGGCGGAACAACAGAGTGTATTCCATTGAGTAATCCATGTACATCACTTTATGTAACAATCACAGATAGTCGCGGATGTTCAATCACGGTTTATTTAACAGCACCGGGAGTAACATTTACAAATATTGTTCAGCCAACATGTTGTCAGGCCAATGGTAGTATATGTGTTGATGTTTGTTTCGGTCAGGGACCATTTACTTATCAGTGGTCAAATGAAGCAACGACATCATGCATTTCTAATTTAGCAGCAGGAACCTATTGTGTAACTATTACTAATGCTACAGGAAATCAGGTTACATGTTGTTATACTCTCATTGCAGCACCGGTAACACCACCGAGTGTTCACTTCGATGTTCTGAATTGTGGAGCGCTTGTGAATGCATATATCGACGCCAACGGTTGTCCATACACATTCCATTGGCAAAATGGAAGTACGGAAACATTCTTCGAAGGAGCACATTCGTGTGATTCACTTACACTCACCGTTGTGATGTGTGACGGAACAGTATATTATCATGGCTTCAGAGTACCGGGAGTAATTCCAACATTGACACCTGTTGATTGTCATACCGGTTTAGGTTCTATCTGTGTTGCAACAGAATGTTTCCATTGTCCTGTTGTGTCTTATGAATGGGCACCAATCATTGCGGGAACACCAAATGATCAGGCATGTTATAACAATGTTCCTTCGGGATTCTATACCGTTTGTGTTGAGGATTCATGTGGCAACAGAGTTTGTTGTACAATCTTCTTACCACCGGGCGACTCAGCACAAATCGTTCATGTGACAGATACCGTTTATGATATTGGTTGTGATAATCTGAATGGAGGAATTGGAGTAGAAGTAGCCGGAGGTTATCCGCCGTTTACTTATAGTTGGAGCAATGGCGCAACGACTCAGGATCTGACTAATATAGCAGCAGGTGCATATACATTGACAATTACTGATTCCATTGGATGTATTACTATCGTTCATGACACAGTAGTTGTACATGACGATTGCGCTTGTTCAAATCCTGATTATATTTTACCAACGCTTACAATAGTGAGTGTCGATCCGGATCATTGCAATGGAACAGGATGTATCCATGCAACGTTTACTGGTTGTTGTTTGTGGTTTAGTTATTCTTACATCAATCCATGTAATCCATTACTCTCTTATAGCGTCGCTCAAACAAAAGATTCAACAATCTTCTGTAATCTGAATGCAGGCACCTATATTTTGTATGTACAAGATGGTTGTGGAAATATAGTTCAGCAAACGGTTGTTGTCCCATCAACAGCAGGTCCATTAACAGCATTGATTCAATATGGAAATTGTGGAACAAGTGTTTGTGCAATTGCACAGGGTGGTTGTGGTCCGTATACTTACGAATGGTTAGGTGGCGGAACAACAGAGTGTATTCCATTGAGTAATCCATGTACATCACTTTATGTAACAATCACAGATAGTCGCGGATGTTCAATCACGGTTTATTTAACAGCACCGGGAGTAACATTTACAAATATTGTTCAGCCAACATGTTGTCAGGCCAATGGTAGTATATGTGTTGATGTTTGTTTCGGTCAGGGACCATTTACTTATCAGTGGTCAAATGAAGCAACGACATCGTGTATTTCTAATTTAGCAGCAGGAACATATTGTGTAACGATTACCAATGCTACAGGAAATCAGGTTACATGTTGTTATACATTAACCGACGGTCAGGTTTCAACACCGCCTGTACATTTTGTATATGACAATTGTGGTTCGACAGTAACGCCGGTCTTTGGTGAAAGCAATTGTACGAACTTTACATGGCATTGGGATAACAATTCAACATCCCTTGTAAGAGGAAATCTTACCGCATGTGATTCAATTACATTCACCGTTGTTGCATGTAATGGTCAGTTGACTCATTATGGTTTCCGTGTTCCGCATTTGTATGCAACCATCACACCGGTAAATTGTGCAACAGGACTTGGAATGATCTGTGTCACTGCTGAATGTTTCCGTTGTGAACCATACACCTACAATTGGTCGCCTTCAATAGCGGTAGCTCAAAATGGCACATCGTGTTATATTGCACCTCCGGGGATTTATACATTATGTATTACAAATGCTTGTGGAGATGTGATTTGTTGTCAGTTTATTCTTCCAAATGTTTCAAGCGGAATTTCTGTTTCGGCAACAACAACAAATGTTGCATGCTTTGGTGGGAATAACGGAACAGTCAATGTTACAGCTACAGGAGGAACACCTCCATATGTAGGGACAGGGACATATAATGTAGGCGCAGGAACATATACATATAATGTTACGGATGCAAATGGTTGTTCGGGATCTGTTACGGTTACAATTACTCAACCAACTCCAATTGTAATTTCCTACAATTCAACACCGATAAATTGCTACGGTGGAACATCGGAAGTATTTGTTTCCGCAAGCGGAGGTACACCACCATATACGGGAACGGGTATACAAATTCTAACAGCCGGAACTCATACAATTACGGTTGTTGATGCAAATGGTTGTTCGCAATCAATTACGATCACCATAACACAGCCGCCAAAAGTGGAGGGAACAGTTACAACAACACCGACAAACTGTGGTGGCAGCACAGGAACAGCAACTGTTAATCCTATCGGAGGAGTAAGTCCATATACTTATTTATGGATGCCTGGTGGACAAACTACTCAGACGGCAGTAAATCTTGCTGCTGGAACTTACACAGTAATAATAACCGATTCACATGGTTGCACGGGAACAGCAACAGGTATCGTTGGTTCAACGGGTAATGTGCCTGTTACACCCGGACCAATCACAGGACCAAAAGGTGTTTGTAGAAATACAACAGGAATTGTATTCTCGATTACACCTGTACCGGGAGCAACCTCTTACATCTGGACTTTACCATCAGGAGCAACAGGAAGTTCAACAACAACATCTATTTCTGTTGCCTTCGGTAGCACTTATATGGGTGGATTCATTTGTGTTTCAGCTGTTACTCCATGTGGTGTCAGCACGCCAAGTTGTTTCAATGTTCCTGTTATCACTACTTATGCCGGAGTGCCGGTGAGTATTTCCGGTCCTGTAATAGTTTGTGGTCCGACAACAGTGACGTATACTACAACAGCAGCGAATGCCTTAAGTTATACTTGGACATTGACAGGTGGTGCAATCATCACCAGTGGACAAGGCACAAATACGATTACGGTAAGTATTCCTTCGGGATTTGGGCAAGGTTCAGTTCAGGTATATGCATCTAATTGTTATGGTAGCAGTGCAGTAAAAGGGATTTTGATTACAGGAATTCCCACACACGGTTATGCTGTAACCGGTCCGTCATATGCGTGTGCAAATACTTCTGCAACTTACTCTATGCCTGTAGTTACCGGAGCGACTTCTTATGTATGGACAGTCAGTGGCGATGCAACACTAGGCACGAATACATTGTCGGCGTTAACAACAACACAAGTAATTAACTTTGGACCAACATGGACAACAGGAACAATCACAGTTTCAGCAGTGAATCCATGCGGTTCTTATGCTAAAACATTTGTAGTTCGTTCAACACCTGTTCAACCGGGAAGTATATTTGGTCCGGGAAATAATTTGTGTAATACATCAGCGACATATTCGATTTTGGCGGTAACAGCAGCAACATCTTATCAGTGGACAGTGCCGGCAGGAGTAACGATAGTAGGCAGCAGCACAGGTTTATCGGTTAATGTTGTCTTTGGTCCGACGTTTACAACAGCATCAGCAAGTATTTGCGTAAGTGCAATCAATGCATGCGGAAGCGGACCTGCACGTTGTTATGTTGTAACATCACGACCACCGGCACCGGTGATCAGCGGTCCTGCAGCAGTTTGTAAATCGGATGTTGCAGATCTGTACACAATATTACCTGTTCCCGGAGCAAGTTCTTATTCATGGTTAGTTACAGGCGGAGCAACAATTGTTCCCGGTGGATTAAGTGCAACAGTAAATTACAATACTGCACTTCTCACTACAGCAGTTGTTCGTGCCAATGCAAACAATACATGCGGAGCAAGTAGTCCGGCATTGTACAGTGTGAATGTAAGTTTGTTCTGCCGTGTTGCGAACTCAGATAATTCGGAATTGCCAACATCGGAATTCAGTGCTTATCCAAATCCTACAACAGGAAAATTAACATTGAGTTTTGATTCAGAAATGAAATCGAAATACTATGTTGAAATTACAAACCTAATTGGAATGAGGATGATGGTTGAAAACGTAGATCTGGAAAAAGGAAGCAATTTGCATGAACTGGATTTAAGTACATATTCAAAAGGCATGTACTTCCTGAGTGTAAAAGCAGAAGGCGTAGAAACAAAAGTTATTCGCATCGTGGTTGAATAACCTGATTTTATAAACCAAACCACAGGCCTCTGATATATTGTCAGGGGCTTTTTTTGTTTACTCACACTCACACTCACACTCACACACACACACACACTCACATACACCTACACCAAACTGGTACTAACACTCACACAGTAACAAAAAATATTCAAACCTCCAAATCAAAAAAATCTTTTTTCTAAAATATTGTCGTTCAATTATTGGGTTTAAAAATAGTCATTGTTTACATTTGAATCAGTAAGACGAAGACAATTAGGGAAAATTAGCACGTTTTATTGAACAACACCACATGAAACCGGTTTGGAGAGGTAAAAGTCTTCAGCCGGTTTTTTATTTGTTTCTGAACCGTCACCTTCGGGTGACAGCTATTTTTGCCAAAAGCTCTATATGTAGTAAGGATGCTGTTAAATTCTTAATCATATTTTATTTCTTTCGCAAAAACATATAGCTTCACATAAAATATTAAACTATGCTTTGGAGAGGAAGAAGTGGCAGCTCAAATGTCGAAGATCGACGAGGAGTTTCAGGTGGCAGTATTGCAACAGGCGGCGGATTAGTCGGCCTTGTTGTATATCTATTGTATTCATTTCTCGGCGGTGATCCATCACAACTTCCGGATTTAAACAACATGCAATCCGGGAAAGAATTAACAGCAGAGCAAAGCGCAGCTGAAGATACCATGGCACAATTTGTTTCTGTTGTTTTAGCAGAAACAGAAACGGTGTGGGAAAAAGTTTTCGCAGCAAACAATAAGCAGTATCAAAGTCCCACTCTTGTTTTATTCAGAGATCAGGTTGAATCAGGTTGTGGAAATGCGGGAGCTGAATCCGGTCCGTTTTATTGTCCGGCGGATCAGAAACTATACATCGACTTAAGTTTTTACCAAGAGTTGAAAAATCGTTTTCATGCTTCAGGAGATTTTGCTATGGCATATGTCATAGCACATGAAGTCGGCCATCATGTACAGTATCTTTTAGGCACATCGGAAAAAATGCAGCGAATGCGAGAAACGATAAGTGAAAAAGAATACAATAAATATTCAGTGAAGTTGGAATTGCAAGCTGATTATTATGCCGGTGTCTGGGCACATTTTGCTGACAAACAAAATCACATTGTAGAAGCCGGCGATATTGAAGAAGCATTAAATGCTGCAAGCGCAGTTGGTGATGACAATATTCAAAAGCAAACTCGCGGCTATGTCGTCCCTGATGCTTTCACCCATGGAACATCAGAGCAAAGAAGAACATGGTTTTACAACGGCTATAATTTCGGCGACCTGGAGCACGGGAATACTTTTGAGGGGGAGATTTGATTTTTTTTACCCCAGCCTTCAGGCTGGGGTAAAAAAAATAATCTTACAACGCAAAAAGCAGAGCCTTACGACCCTGCCTTTATGCGACGATGATTTACTATTTTAATTATTATTTTGTATCAACTATAAAAAATTAGGATGTAGTATATTTTGACTTTTAAATTCTAACTTTTGACTTGTCAACTTCTAACCCCCAGCATCAACCCCGCCACCTTACTCCACCACAAACTTAAAGTTAACATTCGAACCAAGTTTGTTTGCAATCACCAGTGAATAAGAACCTGAAGCAAGAGTTCCTCTTTCTACAGATGTGTTTTCAGAAGTAATATTAAATTGACGAACAACTCTTCCTGTCATATCTGTGATGGTTGCAGTATTTCCTGCTGAAAGAGATTCTGTCGGTAGCGTGATCGTTGATTTCTCGTGTAAAATTGTAGGAGAAAAACTTGCGTTTTTGAAAATTGAATTTGCATTCGTGATTACCGTTGAAACATTTCCAACATGACCTTGACTATCGGTTTTGATCACATAAGTATAGTATTGGTGACTTGCATCTTCATAGGCATAACCGCTGATGATAAATCCGTGATCAGCTGTTTCGTGAAAGTCTAATCCTGTCGAAGTTGTAAAAGCATTGAAAGAGTTTGACCAAAGACTATCACCATTTGCATCAACTTTCATCATTTGAATACCTGTGTTAGTAGCAGATTTTCCGATTACAACAAAACCACCATCAGAAGTTTCGGTAATTTGATTGAAAGAACCTTCAGAAAAAGTTTTTGTCCAGATAACAGTTCCGACATCATCCGTTTTCATTAGGAACTGATAAGGAGTTCCAACAAGAGGTTCAGTCATTAATGATTTCGATCCTACCATGTAAATTTCATTTGCTGTAGAAAGACAAGCGCCATTGGCAGCCAAAGAAAATCCGGGATAAGTATTATCAATTAAAAGAGCCGCATCATAAAAAGTTTTAGTCCATTGTGTAATGCCTGTGTTATTGTCTATACCTGCAAGCGTAATGATTCCGAATTCATCGGCAACACTAGTAGTGAAAGCATCGATAATTATATTGTTGGAATTCATCAATGAATGTGAGCTTGCATATCCATCACCGGGAAAATTTCTCCACAATTCGTTTCCATAATTATCAAGTTTGAATATTTCATAAGGAGCACTTGTAGTACCTCCATTGCTTGACATATTGAATAAATAAGTGTTATCAGTCTGAGTTAAAATTCCGGAAGAGTAAGCGGAGAATCCATCCGGTGCAAAGGATTTCGACCAGATATGATTTCCGTTCATATCAATTTTAGAAACAGTAGCAGAATTTCCACCAATACTCATTCCTGTATAAACCATTCCGCCATCATTTGTAAGACGAAGATTGTTGATTGTAGAATTTTGAATATTGCTAAAAGAAAGTACGTTTCCGTTTGCATCCATTTTAGCAATACCATAAAGCGGATAATTTATCGCCGTCATGAATTCGCCATTACTAAGAGGACAAACGGAAGATCCTATTCCGTAGTTGTAAGTACGTTCGAAAGTACTTTGTGCAAATGCTGCTGTAATCAGTAGCATTGAGTAAATTGTTATTGTAAGTAATTGTTTCATCGTGCAAGCAAAGTAGCATCAACACGGGGGCAAGTCATTTTAAGTTGGTAAAAGGAGGTTAAGAGAGGGCGAGTGGAGTGGCTGTTATTGTAAAAAGGAAAATCTTGGCAATGAAAAAAGCCACTTTTCTTGCATTTAAAGCCAAATTCGCCTAAAAATGTACATGAAAAGCAATCTGCTTCGGAGATAATTTAAAATTCACACAATAAAATCTACCTTTAACCAATGAAGTCAAAAGCCCTAATTTTATTGTTTTTGGTCGCTTTTTCAGCGAAAGCACAGCAAGCCGACAAAGAAGGAAGTCTGGTAAAATGGATGTCGCTTTCGGAAGCGATGGAAATGAATAAGACGCAACCCAAACCCATTATCATGGATTTTTACACCGATTGGTGTGGCTGGTGTAAGCACATGATGAAGACAACCTATGCAGATGCAAATCTGGCTTCCTATATAAACACCTATTTTTATCCGGTGAAATTTGATGCTGAAGGGAAAGATACAGTTGAGTATTTAGGACAAAAATATTATCCGACATCCGACAAGCCTCGGAGTCCGCATCAGTTAGCAGTAAAATTATTGCAGAATAAATTAATGTATCCGGCCACATTATTTATGAATGGTTTTGATGCTACAAAAAGCGAATTCAAGTTGAGTATGGTTGCAAGCGGATATTTGGAAACACAAAAGTTAGAACCAATTTTAATTTTCACATTGGAGAATGCTTTTCGAAATTCAAATTACGATGATTTCAAGAATGGGTATCAAACAGCATTTTTCGACAGTACGACAGAAATTAAAGTGAAAAAGTTGAAATGGGAAATGCCTCAGGAAGCTTTTGCACAAAACGCAGTATCAGCAAAAAAGAAATTAGTGTTTATTAATTCCGGCTGGTGCAATTCATGTAAAGTGATGAAGCGTTCTTCATTTATTGATTCTTTGAATATTGATTATCTGATTTCAAAGTACGACATGGTAGATTTTGATCCGACAATAACAGATACGCTTTATTACAAAGGATTAGCAATGAATAATCCTGCGTCAAAAGAAATGCCGTATCACAGTCTGGCATTTTCACTTTGCAGAGGCTCGTTAGCGTTCCCAACTCTCGTAATATTAAACGAAGCCAACGAAGTTATCGATGTTATTCCGCTTTACATAAACGCAATGTTCCTGCAACAAATCACACATTTTTACGGCGACGATATTTACAAAACAAAAAACTGGACGGAGTATACGGCGGGGCTGAGGGGAAAATAGTAATTGGTAAG
>CAYHCU010000018.1:0-2200 GCA_964355035.1 uncultured Flavobacteriales bacterium
TAGCCTTACCTTTCTGTCCCCCTTTAAAGTGCGCTTGCGTGTCATCCTGTAAGGATCTCGTCGTTCTCTAAGTACGACAGCAAAATTAATCCGATTCTTCCTTTAGTTACAAATTAGGTGAGAAATTTTGATCACTCCCTAGAAAATGAACGTGACCCTATTTGTTTTGAGTTTCTTGGTAACTCTACCGCAAATATTTTTTTTTCCGCATAAAATCGCAAAAAAATCTCAGCGAAAAAGAGGGAAGACGATTTTAAATTATAGCTAAAGCGTTTTAAAATTCTTCATTTATAATTTATCATTCTTCATTATTTATCATTCATCACTCACAACAACTCGCCACTTACCACCTTCAAAAACACATCCCATCCTTAATCGTCAGTTTTCGATCCGCCATAGCAGCCAATTCATTATTGTGGGTTACGATTACAAAGGTCTGATTCAAAGAAGCGCGCAATTCGAAAAAAAGTTTGTGTAAAGATTGAGCAGAAGCGGAGTCCAAATTTCCTGAAGGCTCATCAGCAAAAATTACTGCAGGGGAGTTGATCAATGCTCTGGCAACTGCCACACGTTGTTGTTCACCGCCGCTTAATTCTGATGGTCGGTGTTCTCCACGATTGGAAATTCCTAATTGATCTAATAGAGTAATTGCTTTTTTCAAAGCCACTGGTTTAGAAAGTCCGCTGATTAATGCCGGCATCATCACATTTTCAAGAGCCGTAAATTCCGGCAGTAGGTGATGAGCCTGAAAAACAAATCCTATCTTTTGATTCCTGAACTGTGCTATTTTCTTGTCCTTTAATGAGCTAATTTCGACCCCGGCAATTGTTAATTTGCCTTGGTCTGCCGAATCCAAAGTTCCCAGAATGTGCAGTAATGTACTTTTCCCTGCTCCTGAAGCCCCAACAATAGAAACGATTTCGCCTCTCTTGATTTCCAAATCAATACCCTTAAGTACCTGAAGGGAATCATATTTCTTAAAAATGCCTTTTGCGTGAATCATAAACGCCGCCAAGGTAAGAAAAGAGGTTAGAGGTTAGAGGTTAGAGGTTAGAAAAACTTATTCTGTTAATAATAAGCAAATTACCGATTTCGGTCATTCGAATAAATAAGTCTCACAGTACTACTTTAAACCTATGACCCTTAACCTTTGACCTCAAAACATTTACCCTTAACCTATGACCTTGAACCTTTAACCTGTTTTGTGTTTATTTAAGTATTTTTTTGTTAATTGCAGGTAGATTTAAACGTCGCAAAAATCAATGTAGCATGAATGAGCAAAAAGACATGAAAAGTAATTTTTCTGCGCTCGAAATACGCATTCAAAAATTGATACATTTGCATGAGGAACTAAAGAAAAGTAATGCGCTGTTACTTTCTGAAACCCAAAAGCTAAAAGCTGAATTGAACGACGAACACGCAAAGGTTCAAAGGCTTGAAGAAGGTTACCGAAATCTCAAAGAGATGGAATCTTCTTCTACCAAAAACAGCATTAGTAATATGAAAAGAAAAATTAATGATATCATCGGCGAGATAGATCGTAGTATGTCGATGATAGATGATAACCATAAGTGAATCCACCCTCAATGGGAGAATTACTGTCGATAAAAGTTTCCATTGCGAATCGCACATACCCGCTCCGAATCACTCACGATGAGCAGGAAAAGGTATTGCAAGCCGCTGAAAATATCAATAAGCGTATCAAAGACTTTGAAGACAATTATGCCGTCAAAGACAAGCAAGACCTTCTTGCTATGAGCGCACTTCAGTTTGCTAGTGAAGCATTGGGAACCCCAAAGCAGGATAAAAAGCATAATTCACAACAGGAAACGATAGATCATATCGACTATCTTACCCTCTTGGTGGATGAATACCTTGCTCAACAAAATTCTTCCAAATAGGAATCGTTCTTTGAAAATATAGTTTTGCGTAGTGTTAGATGAGCTATTTCGAAATATTTGGAATAGTCTGTTTCTTTCATTACTCAGTACTTAATGCATTCCCGCATTACTTCCGGATCACTTAGAAAAACTCAACATTTCGATACAATTGGAGCATTCGTTCAATGACTTCTATGGTCGGCTGCAACCTCGCGCAAGCGATGTCCTCTTTATTGAGGCAGCAGAAACCAGAAAAGCCAGACCGCTTCACCCATGACTTAGGGGTTTAACAAGTCCCGGAATTATTGCGGGTTTTTTTT
>CAYHCU010000018.1:2300-19153 GCA_964355035.1 uncultured Flavobacteriales bacterium
AATATTAACAACCATATATATACCACTAACAAATTATGCCGGAAATTTCTTTATTATATCTACTCATCGGAGTAGTCATTTCTCTTGTCGCCGGATATGCTATTGCTAGTTTCATTGCAAAAAAAGCTGCTATTTCTAAAGAGCAGTTTGCAGGTGATAGAGCAAAAATCATTATCAAAGAAGCTGAATCTGAAGCCGAGGTGCTCAAAAGAAATAAAATTCTTGAAGCAAAAGAGAAGTTCTTACAGTTAAAAACAGAACACGAAAAAGCGATTTCAGAAAAAGATAAAAATATCAACGCTGCTGAAAATCGTATCAAACAAAAAGAAACAGGTTTGGCTCAGAAAATCGAGCAGACTCAAAAGAAAGAAAAGGAATACGAAACGCTTCAGGCTAATCTTAAAAACCAACTGGATATTATTGAAGGTAAAAAAGAAGAGCTTGGGAAACAACATCAACGTCAGGTTGAACAATTGGAAAAAATCAGCGGACTTAGTGTTGAACAAGCAAAAAGTCAGCTGGTTGAAGCGTTAAAAGCGGAAGCTAAAACGGATGCCATGTCTTATATTAAAGACATCATGGAAGAAGCGAAGCTTACTGCCAGTAAAGAATCCAAAAAAATCATCATCCAAACTATTCAACGTGTGGCAACTGAGCATGCCGTTGAAAATGCTGTCACTATTTTCAATATCGAAAATGATGAAGTCAAAGGTCGTATCATCGGTCGTGAAGGACGTAACATCCGCGCACTCGAAGCTGCAACAGGAGTAGAGATCATCGTCGACGATACACCGGAAACAATTATCCTTTCAGGTTTCGATCCTGTTCGTCGTGAAATGGCTCGTCTTGCTTTACATCAATTGGTAAGCGATGGTCGTATTCACCCTGCACGTATTGAAGAAGTTGTTGCGAAAGTGAAACGCCAGTTGGAAGATGAGATTGTTGAAATTGGAAAACGTACCACAATCGATTTAGGAATTCATGGACTTGCTCCTGAATTAATCCGCATGATCGGTCGTATGAAATACCGTTCTTCTTACGGACAAAATTTACTTCAGCATTCACGCGAAGTTGCAAATCTCTGCGCTATCATGGCTGCCGAGTTAGGACTGAATGTGAAATTGGCAAAACGTGCCGGACTTTTACATGATATCGGAAAAGTTCCCGATGATGAACCGGAATTACCGCATGCAATCCTCGGAATGAAACTCGCTGAGAAATTCAAAGAAAATGCTGAAGTCTGCAATGCCATCGGTGCCCATCATGATGAGGTAGAAATGACAAGTATGATTTCTCCAATCGTTCAGGTGTGTGATGCAATCTCGGGTGCTCGTCCGGGTGCTCGTCGTGAAGTCGTAGAATCGTATATCAAACGTCTGAAAGATATGGAAGCTCTTGCGCTTTCTTATCCGGGTGTCGAAAAAACTTTCGCTATTCAGGCCGGTCGTGAATTACGTGTAGTTGTTCAAAGCGAAAAAATAACCGATAAACAAGCAGAAGTTCTTTCTTTCGATATTGCCAACAGAATTCAAACCGAAATGACGTATCCCGGTCAGGTAAAAATTACCGTGATCCGTGAGACGAGATCGGTGAATTACGCAAAGTAATATATAATTAAAAAGATTGTCCAAAAATGATGTTGCAATTTTTTTGCAGCATCATTTTGTTTAAATATCACTCTTAGAACAAGTCAATTCCGGATATTCCGATTATCGATATAACAATAGCAGTTCTCTAATTCTATTCGCATCCTTCATGGAATTTGATATCATCATAGATCCGACACAGCGTAAATCCAATTTCAGAAAGGATTTATGGAAGTATCGTGGTTTATTCTATTTTTTATCTTGGCGGGATATACTGGTTCGTTATAAGCAGACCGTAATAGGTGTACTATGGAGTGTGATCAGACCACTGATGACAATGCTTGTGTTCACAGTGATTTTTGGAAAACTAGCAAAGCTTCCTTCAGATGGAATTCCGTATGTGCTATTAGTTTCTGCAGGTATGTTGCCATGGCAATTTTTTGCGAATTCTTTTAGTGAAGCCAGTAATTCACTTATTGCAAACTCCTCTATGCTGAGTAAAGTGTATTTTCCTCGCATCATTATTCCTATTAGTGCTGTAATGGTTTCGTTCATTGACTTCCTGATCTCTTTTGTGATCATGGCTGGTTTGATGGTTTGGTATCGATTTATTCCTGATTGGCATATTGTATTTCTTCCTCTTTTTATTCTGCTTGCAACGTTTGTAACAGTAGGATTAGGTTTGCTAATTAGTGCATTGAATGTAAAGTACCGTGACTTTCGTTATATCGTTCCATTTATTGTTCAGTTTGGATTGTATGTTTCTCCGGTAGGCTTTAAGTCGGATATCGTTCCTGAAAAAATTCGTTTCTTGTATTCACTTAACCCAATGGTTGGAGTAATCGACGGCTTTCGTTGGTGTTTGCTTGGTGGAAATCTTGCTTTCGACAAAACCGGTTTCATGATTTCAGTTCTTGTGTCTGTTCTCATCTTCATACTAGGCTTTTCTTATTTCCGAAAAATGGAAAGAAGTTTTGCTGATATTATATAACAATGGCTGTAGCAATTCGTGTTGAAAATCTTGTAAAGAAATATATTCTGCGTCATGAAGGCGCACCGAAGTATGTTGCTTTGCGTGATGTGTTGACAGGTTCTGTTAAAAAAGCGATCAAAGGAGAAACAACAAGGCCATCAAAGGAAGAATTCTATGCTCTTAATAACGTTTCTTTCGAATTGCAACAAGGCGAACGAGTTGGAATCATCGGACGAAATGGTGCCGGGAAATCTACCTTACTGAAAGTTCTCAGCAGGATCACTGAGCCAACTTCGGGCCGTATTTCAATTAAAGGTCGTGTTGCAAGTCTATTGGAAGTAGGTACAGGTTTTCATCCTGAACTTTCAGGTCGTGAAAATATTTTTCTCAATGGATCAATTTTAGGAATGTCCAAACGTGAAATACAACTTAAGTTCGATGAAATCGTTGCTTTTGCTGAAGTTGAACGTTTTCTTGATACTCCTGTCAAACGATATTCCTCCGGAATGTATGTACGATTGGCTTTTGCTGTTGCAGCTCACTTGGAACCGGAAATTCTCATTGTTGACGAAGTGTTAGCCGTTGGTGATTCTGAATTTCAAAAAAAATGTCTTGGAAAAATGCAGGATGTTTCTTCTTCCGGAAGAACTATTCTCTTTGTCAGCCACAATATGGCTGCTATTCAGAATTTATGTGACAAAGCGATTTATCTAAAAAAAGGTGAAATTCAAACGATAGGTAAATCTGAAGAAGTTATTTCTACTTACCTTCAATCAACTGCTGAAGTTCAAAGTATTGATCTGGTTGATCGCAAAGACAGAAGCGGAAATGGTTTAATCCGTTTTCTTTCTGTTGAATTAATTGACGAAAATGGTCATCCAGTACAATCCTTGCAGTGTGGAAAGAAAGCTATTCTTCGTATTCATTTCGTGCGAAAAGGAAATTCTACTTTGAATAATTTTCATATTGCAATCGGTATTGATAATGATATGGGACAACGAATTACTCAAATGAATAATGAAGTCACGAACCAGATATTTAATAATGTCAATTCAAATACAGTTGACCTTATTATAGATGATCTTCCTCTTAAGCACGGTTTGTATTCATTTGTACTCTATGCTACTGTTAATAATGAAATTGCTGACTGGATTCAGAATGCAGGATCATTTCATGTGGAGTCGGGTGATTTCTACCACACGGGTAAATTGCCACCGGAAGGGCAAGGCAATGTTCTAATTAAATACAAATTTGACCTCAAATAAAAAATGAAGTTCAGTTTTTTCGTAAAGCAAATGATAAGATATGGCGTTGGATTGCCTGCATTGAAATATTTTTCAAGGTGGCAACTTTCTATGCGTCCCGATGCTAGTTCGGTAAAAGATGAACAACCATGGATCACTTTTAAGGCAATTGACTTTCTGGCAATGAATATCAATAGTGCATCAGTCATATTTGAATATGGAGGTGGAGGATCTACATTGTTTTTTGTTAAACGTGCATCAAAAGTTGAAACAGTTGAACACAATCAGGAATGGTTTTCGATTTTGTCTGACGTCATGAATAAGAGAACAATTAATAATTGGAAAGGAAATCTTATTTCCGGTGAAAAAGGCGATTTATTTTCACCGGTTGATAAAGCAAATCCGGAGCATTATTCTTCCGGCGATAAAGCATCTTTCGGCTTCAATTACAAAAAATACGTCACTCATATCGATCAATTTCCTTACGGTGCTTTTGATCTGGTTTCTGTCGATGGAAGGTCACGGTCTTCTTGTATTCAGCATTCAATTTCTAAGGTAAAACAAGGTGGTTATTTGCTTGTCGATAATTCTGATCGTGACTATTACTTAATTCAAAATAACGTAGATCTGTCGAAACAATTTGAAGTAGTTCTCGATGGTTTCGGTCCAACACCATATTCGGAGGATTTTACCAAGACAACTATCTGGAAGAAAAAATGAAAACAGCTCCTATCGCTTTGTTCTGTTATAATCGTCCTGAACTGGTTAGGCAAACACTTGAGTCTTTGTATGCGAATTCATACGCTTCTATTTCACATTTATATGTTTTTTCTGATGGACCGAAATTAAATGCTACTAAAGAACAATTAGAGAATATACTTGCTGTCAGATTAATTCTTCTCGAAAAACAATGGTGCGGTTCTGTTACTCTCTTCGAAGCAGAACAGAATAAAGGATTAGCACAGTCAATTATCTATGGAGTTTCAAAAATATTGGAGGAATCGGAAAATATAATTGTTATTGAAGATGACATCCTACTTTCTCCTTATTTTCTTGAATATATGAATGAGGCTTTGTTGTTTTATAAGGACAACAATAAAGTTTTTTCTGTCGGTGCATGGAGTTATTTCCTCCCAACTGATGTAAAGAGCACGTTCTTCTTTCGTTATCCGGATAGCATTGCATGGGCAACTTTTCGTCGCTCTTGGGAATTATTTGAGTTCAACAGTGAATTGGCCTTGAAAAAATTAAAAGAAAAGAAGTTACTCCAAAAGTTCAATGGATTTAATTCGTTGAAGTATTTTGAACCAATGCTGCAGCAACAGATCGATGGGAAAATTGACAGTTGGGCAATCCGGTGGACAGCTACCGCAATTTTAAATAATAAATTAGTAGTTTTTCCTCCAGTGTCTTTGGTCCGACATATGGGTTTCACATCTGATTCAACGCATGAAAAAGGAGTGGATTATAATATTGATCTACCCTTAGCAATGAAACCGATCCATGGCTTTTCGAATCTGGTTGTCGAAGACAAAGCCATATTTAATTTCTGGAAAGATTTTATTCTGACACGATTTCTTGATGGTAATTCAAGAAAAAGAAAATTGTTAAACCGCTTGAAAGAATGTCTATCCTTTAACTAAACGGCAATGCGTCTATTCAATACACTTAAAAATAAATTAGTTGCTTCCGAATTTTCACGGATAATTAAAGTAGCAGGTAAATTTCCTCGTTTCCAAGAGAAAAGTATTTTATTCCGTGGATATAAATTAAACATGCCCGATTATTTATCCGTAGCATATCAACTGGATGAATTTTTTGGTCAGGAAAAAATGAAGTTTGGTACAGATAATTCTGTGCCGGTAATTTACGATTGTGGCGCCAACGTAGGCATTGCCACCATTTACTTTAAATATTTATTTCCTTCTGCAAGAGTGGTTTCATTTGAACCTGATCCGCTGATTTTTGCGTACCTTAAAAGAAATATACTGGCCGCAAAACTGGATAATTTGGAATTGATTAATGCTGCAGTTTGGTCGGAAGAAGGAGAGCTTGATTTTGGTTCAGAAGGCGCTGATGGCGGTTCAGTTTTTCATTCAGGAAATAAAGTGAGCGTAAAGGCAAAGCGACTTTCTCTTTTCCTTTCAAGGGAAAAACATATTGATCTGCTTAAAATTGATATTGAAGGGGCAGAAGGAGTTGTTTTGAAAGAATGCGAATCTCAACTTCATAAGGTGGAGCGTATTTTCATCGAATATCATTCCTGGACTAGTAAAGTTCAGGAACTCGATGAGATACTAACTATTCTGAAACGAAATAATTTTCGTTATACAATCCCATTCACTTCGAAAAAATCAAATCATCCGTTTATAAATTCGGATGAGAAACCGGATATGGATATTCAATTAGATATTTATGCTGTACGTTCAGAAAAGTAAATCATTTCTTCGTTCGGTTGTGAATCAATTCAGTCACATATATCATGATACTTTTTATGGTAGTTGTGCGGTATTGCTCTATCATAGAGTATCAGAATATTCCAGTGATCCGCAATTATTATGCGTTACTCCTCAAAATTTTAAATCTCATTTAACTTTTCTGAAAGATAATTATAATATACTTCGGATCGATGAATGGGAAAGTCACATTTTGAATAATCGTAAATTTCCTGAACGAAGTGTTGTTCTTACATTTGATGATGGCTATGCTGATAATTTTCTTTTTGCATTGCCTTTACTTGAACAGCATAATGTCCAGGCACTTTTTTATATTGCTACAGGAACCATTGATACAGATCGTGAATTCTGGTGGGATGAAGTGGAACGTGCAATTCTTTTACCGGAGAAATTATATGAATTGAATGTAAGCCTTGGCCATAATATAATTTCTTACATTCCGAATAAAAATAATCGCAAACAGTTTTACGATAAATTACTTGCGATGTTACGTGTGCTTCCTCCGACTGAAAGAGATGCAATCATCTTAAATTTGTTGGCCGATTCTAATGCAAGCAATTCGAGAACTTCACACCGACCGATGACATGGGAAGAGGTAAAACTGATGTCCGATTCAACGTCAGTTGTGATCGGAGCTCATACGGTTAGTCATCCTTCTCTTGGTTATCTAAATAAAAATAATCAGCGTTTTGAAATAGAAACATCTAAAAAAGTGCTCTCAGACAAAATTCAAAAGAATTTAATTCATTTTTCTTTCCCTTTTGGTACGCATTCTGATTTTAATGATGATTCCTTGGATATATGTAAAACTAATTTTAAAATCGTCTCAGCGAATTATCCCGCGCTTTGTTATGCGAATTCTAACTGTTATCAGTTACCTCGTTTTCTTGTGCGCGACTGGAATGAAATGGAGTTTTCATCCAACCTTCTAAAATTTTTCCGGTCATGAAGGTGGTTCATGTTACGACAAGCGATTCAGGCGGTGCTGGTATTGCAGCCGGCCGATTACACCGTGCATTACTTGAGGAAGGAGTGAACTCGCATTTTCTGACGCTTTTAAAATCAGATGATTCAGTTCCAAATCATACTCAGTATTTTCCAGGTGAAGGCAAGATTTTTAAGCCGTTATTTAACCGCTATTTTAATTTAAGAAAAAGTTTACGTTACAGAAATATTTATATCAATAGCTCGGAAAAGAAGTTTCGCAATAAAATCAAAGGTCGTTCGTCAGAACTCGAGTACTTCAGCAATTTGCAATCTGGTTATAATTTGCAGGATCATCCTTTAATAAAAAGCGCTGATATCGTTCATCTTCACTGGGTAAGTGATACTTTTTTTGACTTTCGTTCTTTTTTCAAAAACAACCGAAAGAAAATAGTTTGGACATTGCATGATATGAATTCATTCACCGGAGGATGTCATCACAGCGATGGATGTATGAAATTTAAATCTGATTGTGATGAATGTCCACAATTGATTGGAACATCAGACCTTCACTATGCAAAATATTTATTAAAAGAAAAGATCGAAAGCTGTGTTTCTAAATTTGATATGCAGATAATAACTCCGTCAAATTGGTTAGGTGACCTTTCTAAAGAATCAAAACTTTTTGGTAGTTTTTTGCATAGTGTTATTCCTAATCCGATTAATCCGGATGAGTTCAGAATTTATCCTGTAAACGAAGCCAGAGAACATTTCGGATTACCTCTTAATCGAAAATTACTTTTGTTTAATGCCTCAACAATTACGAATAAGCGCAAAGGACTTAATTATCTCATTGAAGCAGTTTCTTTGTTGAAAGAAGATGCTGTTTTAGTCGCAATTGGAAATTCTCCGGTAATCAAAGGCGATTCCAAAATTCATTCGTTTGGTTATTTAAAAACTCCTGAAGAGATTTCCAAAGCTTATAGTTCGGTTAATATATTTGTTCTTCCAAGTTTAGCGGAAAATCTCCCTAACTCCATTTGTGAATCACTGATTTGCGGAACACCTGCTATTGGTTTTGATGTTGGTGGTATTCCTGAACTGATAAATAGCCAAACTGGAAAGTTGGTTCCGTTAGGAAATGTAAAATTGCTAGCAGATGCTATTGATGAAGTATTAAAACGGCCGGGAATGTTTGATGAACAAGAACTAAGAAAATGGGCTATAGCTAAATTTGGAAGTAAGATGATTGCTAGCCGTTATATGGATGTTTATGCTAAATTTGGAAATAATGCTTAAACTCTCTGTAATAACTATTACCTATAACAATCTGGCCGGATTAAAGCTCACTTTTGGGAGTATTTTCAGTCAGACTTTTAAGAATTTCGAATTGATTGTTATTGACGGAGGATCTGTGGATGGAACTGAATTGTACTTGAAAGAACATTCATATCAGATCACAACATGGCTTATCGAAGAAGATTCAGGAATTTACAATGCACAGAATAAAGGAATACGACTTGCAAAAGGTGAATACCTGTATTTTTTGAATAGTGGTGATGAATTAGCTTCGGATGATGTTTTCGAAAAAATATTTAGTGCTACTCACAAAGAGGATTTACTTTACGGTAATATGTATTTTAAAAGAGGTAGAAAATTGGTTGCTGGTGAATTGCCTGATAAACTCAGCGCCTCCTACTTGTACAGAGGAACGATCTGGCATCCGGCATCATTCACACGCAAAACTTTATTTGAACAATATGGAAATTTTGATGAAGGATTCCGCATTGCAGCCGATTATGACTTCTTTTTGAAAATAGTATTAAAGTATAAAGTCTCTTACAAGCATTTACAGGTTTTCATTTCTATATTTCATGATGATGGAGTGAGTTCCGATCCAAAGAATAAGGATATTGTAAAAAGAGAAAGAGCAGTTGTTCATGAGCGCTACCTTACTCTTAATGAAATTGAAAAAGGGAAGAATGAAGTCCGAAAACAGAATTCATTATTGTTTAGGTTTAAAAGTAAATTTTTTAAAAATTAGATTTTGATTTCAGTCATTATACCAACATACAATTATGCACAGTATATTCTGTTTGCTATTGAGTCAGTTAAAAATCAAACTTACCTTGATTGGGAAATTATTATTGTCGACGATGGGTCCACTGATGATACACGCAAGATCATTGAAACAAATTTTTCAAACGATAAGAGAATCACATATATCTATCAAATAAATAGTGGGGTTTCGCAAGCACGAAATGCAGGTATTGGAATGGCAAAAGGAGAGTTTATTCAGTTTCTTGACGCTGACGATTTATTGGATCCTTTTAAATTTGAAAATCAAGTAAAGGTATTCGCAAGTAATCCTAGGGCCGATATTGTTTACGGCCGATATCAATTATTGAATTCCAATGAGACAAAACCTTATGATCATGCACAAACTGATGTTATTCTTAGGGATAATGTAGTCAGGGATTTACTTTTGCGATGGGAAAATGGTTTGCTTATTCCTATTCATTCATTCCTTTTCAGAAAATCGTGCTTCACCAGATGGGGTTATTTTGAGAGGCGATTCAAATCCCATGAAGATCTTATGTATTATCTCAACTCAGCTGCACAAAAAGCCTGCATTGTTTATCACCCTCATCTGGTTGCTTTTTACCGGATTCATTCATCAAGTGTAGCAAGAAAATACTCATTTAATGATTACTTTTTGGTTCTTGTTACTTTTGGTCGTAGATATAAAGAATATAAGAGCACTGTTTTGAATCGATATTTCAGAGAAATTGCCAGATTGATTGCATTGAAGATTAGTGGAAAAGAGGTGTCAATAGCTGAGTCCTTAAAAGGGACACCATCTGGTTATAATTTGTTTGGCATGCTTCTTTCGCCCTTTTATATTTGTCGTAAATTGATCCTTAAATTAATTACGTAATCCGGATGAGAGAAATGGTTAGTATTATTATTGTTAATTACAATGTGGCTGATCTGCTATTGAAGTGCATTATGTCCGTGTATAAGTACACGACAGTAAATGCATTTGAAGTAATAGTCATTGATAATAATTCAACCGATAACAGCCGTTTACTAATTACAAGCAACTTTCCGAATGTAATCTGGATTCAGAATACAAATAATGCTGGTTTTCCCAAAGCAAATAATCAGGGAATGCAGATGGCGAAAGGAAATTATATTTTTCTTTTAAATCCGGATACGGAACTGGTTGAAGATTCTATTTTAAGGTTGCATTCATTTTTGGAATCAAATAATAATATTTCATTAGTTGCTCCAATGCTCTTGAATTCGGACAAAACCATTCAGCGTTCTTTGTTCCGTATCCCAAAGATTCGTTATATTTTATGCGAAAATTTTTATCTGAACTTTCTAACTTCTTCTAAATATTATGAAGATAAAGATTTGCATACCGGATTTGAGATTGATTCTGCTTCAGGTGCAGCATTGTTTTTCCGACGCCAATTAATTGAAAAGATTGGTATGCTGAATGAAAAACTATTCTGGATCGAAGATGTTGATTTCTGTTACAGGAATGTGTTGAATGGCGGAAAGAATTATTACCTGCCGGATACAAAGATTATTCACCACAGCGGGCAAAGTGCAAAGAAGAATTATAATGTTTCAATATCAAATCAGGTAACGAATAAAATTCGATTTTATTACCTATACCATTCGTTCTTAGCTTTGAGTGTAGTGTATATTATTACGATTCTGAATGTAACATTACGGCTCATTCTTTTTGGTTTATTGGCGCCTTTCAAAAAATTATACTTTTTGAAAATGAGGGCTTATCTTTTTACCATTCCAAAACTATTTACCGCAACTGCTGATTTGACGAAATGAATATCCCTCCTAAATATATCCTTATCACAGGTGCCTCAGGATTTTTGGGATTTCACCTTTTGTCTGATCTTCGTTGGAATGAGTACGAATTAATTCTTCTCACAAGAAATATAAATCGCATTAGTTCCGGTTCGAATCGGCATATTCTAGAAGGAGATTTGTTTTCTTTGCATACTCATTCTGATATTCTTGCTAAAACGAATTTTATTATTCATATGGCAGGTGAAAAGAGAGATGAAATATTAATGCAAAAGGTTAATGTTGGAGGAATGGATGAATTACTTTCTATTCAAAAGAATTTTCCCGGCATAAAAATTATGTATATAAGTAGCAGCGGTGTATATGGTATTAAAAAGCATTCTGATTCAGTTCTTACTGAAATGTCGAAATGTTTTCCTGATATTGAATACGAAAGAACAAAATATGAAGCTGAACAACATTTAATACGATACGCTGATAATCACCCCCTGCAATTTTTAATTTTAAGGCCATCCAATGTGTTTGGCGAAGAAGATCAATCGTTGAAACTTCTGACGCTCATCAAAAGAATAAAGGAAGGTCGGCAATATACAGGGGATCGGTTTGCAATGGTGAATTATGTGTATGTTAAATACCTGACTGAAGTTATTTTTCAGCTTATTAAGTCTGAAAAATTTATTAACACGATTTATAATATTAATGCACCAGTAAAACTTACCTCATTTATTGGTTTAGTAGCAAATGAATTAAAGATAGATACAAAGGTTAAGGTGCTTCCGAGATTTATTCTGAATCTAGTAAGTGAATTGAATTATTTGATTCCCTTCCGTTTCAGGTTTCTTGACAGAGATAGGTATTTTGCTTTGACAAATAAGAAAATCTATTCGACAGCTAGGATAGATGCATTGCTCGGAATTGACAAGAACAAATATTTAGAGGACGGAATTCATCAATTAGTTTCTTTTTACAAATCTAAAGGATTGTTATGAAAATTTGTTATTTGGGAGATAATGGAAGTGTTCACAATCAGAAATGGATTCAAGCACTTTCTGCTCAACCTGGCATCGAAGTGCATGTTATTTGTTTTAACAGAGGTGTTAAATATGAAGGTGTTACTTATTATTTCCTCAAGAATTTTGCAAATAATAAGGCGGATTATCTATTGAATATATTTCACTTGAAAAAATTACTGCGACAGATTAAACCTGATGTTTTACACGCACAATATGCAACCAGTTATGGTTTTATGGGAGCAGTTTCCGGATTTCATCCGCTTGTTGTTACCGGTTGGGGCGCAGATATTTTTGATAGTCCTGGCAATTTATTCATGCGAAAGGTCGTCGAATATTCGCTCCGAAATGCCGATGCTATTTCTGTACTTTCCCTTATAACGCTTAAAGAGATTAGTTTTTACACTGATAAAGAAGTTAGTTTGATCCCGTTTGGAGTTGATATTTCTAAATTTATTCCTTCTCTAACTTCATCTTCTACTGAAAAAATTAGAATTGGGACGATTCGAACATTATCTGAGAAATACGGAGTAGCCTATCTCATTGACGCTTTTGCTTCGTTAGCTATAAAGTATGAACATGTTTTCCTTGATATTGTTGGTGACGGTGAATTGAGGCCATTTTTAGAACAACAGGTTTACGATTTAGGGATTACAGATCGTGTGAAATTTTATGGATATTTAAATCAACAAATTGATTTTGAGAAATATTATTCCATACTTTCAGGATTAGATATATTTGCCATTCTTTCCATTCTTGATTCTGAAACCTTCGGTGTAGCTGCTGTTGAAGCTGAAGCCTGCGGCATTCCAGTAGTGGCTTCTAATGTCGGAGGATTGCCTGAAGTTGTTGTAGATGGAGAAACAGGAATAATAGTACCGCCGAAAAACGCAAAGGCGACAGCAGATGCTTTGGAACGTTTAATTGTTGATTCAGATTTACGTAAACAAATGGGATTAAATGCAAGGAAATTAATTGAAGAACGTTATGACTGGAATAAAAGCATCAGCAAAATGATCAGTCTGTATAATTCCGTAATAAAATCTAATCAATGAAACTACTAACCATCGTCGGAGCAAGACCCCAATTCATTAAAGCTGCTGCTGTGAGTAGAGAACTTCGCTCACATCCATCAATTAGTGAAACAATATTACATACCGGTCAGCATTATGATGAAAAAATGTCGGAAGTGTTTTTTCGGGAAATGGATATACCAAAACCTTATTTAAATCTGGAAATTCACTCATCGTTGCACGGTGAAATGACCGGACAAATGCTCGCTGGTATTGAGAAAGCAATTCTTCAGGAAAAACCTGATGCTGTGTTGGTTTACGGTGATACAAATTCTACTTTAGCAGGCGCTTTAGCAGCATCTAAATTGCAAATAAAACTTATTCATGTGGAAGCCGGATTACGTAGCTTTAATATGTCTATGCCTGAAGAAATAAATAGGATCCTTACCGATAGAATTTCAAATTTACTTTGCTGTCCGACTGATCAGGCGGTTAATAATCTCAAGAATGAAGGTTTTGATACAATGAAGATCAACGTAATTAAAACCGGTGATGTAATGCAGGATGCCGCACTGTTTTATTCAAAACATTCTGCAGAACATTCAAAAATAGTATCTCACTTAAAGTTGAAAAATTTCATTCTTTGTACATTGCATCGCCAGGAAAATACAAATGATCCTGTTCGCTTACGAAACATTGTTGATGCGATTAATGAAATTCATAGTCAAATTCCTGTTGTTCTTCCAATGCATCCACGAACAAAGAAAACTTTGGAGGCTGCCGGAATACAGCTTAAGTGTGTTGTTATTGAGCCTGTTGGTTATTTCGATATGATCGAGCTGATCAAACATTCAACTTTAGTAATGACTGATAGCGGTGGACTGCAAAAAGAAGCTTACTTTTTTTCTAAGTTCTGCGTTACCCTGCGTGATGAAACGGAATGGGTTGAATTAGTTGACATTGGTTTGAATATGCTTGCCGGAGCAGATAAACAAAAAATTATTTCGAATGTAAACAATTTATTAAATCGAAAATTCGAATCCACATCTGATTTATATGGTGGGGGACAAGCAAGCAGGAAAATTGTTGAAGCCATAGAAAAATATATTTGAAATGCGCCTGCTAATTCTCACTCAATATTTTCCTCCCGAGGTTGGTGCTCCACAAAATCGATTGTTCGAATTAGCTGTTCGATTGCGAAAAATGGGTGTTGATGTAACAATTCTTACTGCATTGCCTAATTATCCAAAGATGGTCATTCACAAAATGTATCAAGGGAAAAAATATTGTTATGAAGAATTGCAGGATCTAAAGGTGCATCGCGCAACGATTTATGTTTCCACAGATCGCTCTATTTTGAAAAGATTATTGAATTACTTTTCATTTGTTTATACTTCTTACCGAATTGGTATAAAAAAGACCGGTAACTTTGATTATATATTTTGTGAAAGTCCGCCACTTTTCCTTGGCATCTCTGCCTATTTTCTTGCGAAAAGAAAAAAAGCAAAACTGATCTTTAATGTTTCAGATCTATGGCCTGAAAGCGCAGAGAAGTTAGGATTGGTCACTAATAAAGCATTACTCAGAGTTTCTACCGGGCTGGAAGAATTTCTTTATCGTAAATCTGCAATCGTTACCGGACAAACGCAAGGGATCGTTGCCAATATAAAAAAACGCTTTCCTCAAAAAAAAGTTTATTGGTTACCAAATGGCGTTGACTTGAAATACTATGACCCTTCTCAATACAATTTGAAGTGGAGGCAAAAGGCAGGATATAAGAATGATGATTTGATATTTTTATACGGCGGTATTATCGGTCATGCACAAGGTCTTGAGATTATTTTAAATGCGGCAAATAGGTTGAAGAATTATACAACTATAAAGTTTATTCTTTTAGGTGATGGTCCGGAAAAGGCAAGATTGGAAAAAAGAGCTGTTGAACTTGGCCTGAAAAATGTTTCTTTTTTAGAACCTGTTTCAAAATTGGAAATGCCACATATTCTTGCTGCATCAACGGCAGCAATTATTCCACTTAAAAATATAGAGCTATTTAAAGGGGCAATCCCCTCAAAAATATTTGAATCATTAGCTATGGAAAAACCAATTCTCCTGGGTGTCGATGGTGAAGCAAAAGAATTATTTATTGATGATGGTAAATGTGGACTTTTCTTTACTCCGGAATCGGATGAAGAACTTGCAAAAAGTATTATTTACATGGCCGAACATCCGGTAGAAGTGAAGGTATGGGGAGAGAACGCTAGAAAATATGTTAATGAAAAGTTTAATCGTAATCAGATAGCAAGCGATTTTTATCGACTTTTATCTGAACAAATCTAAACTTTCGAAATTTAAAATCTATAATTAAGTGGTTGAAATTAAAAACATAGTGAAGGGAACTTTGAAAGAAAAAAATGTAGCTATCGTTTTAGCCACTTCTGTTTTTTTTCTAACAACCTTCCCATTTGTTTCTTTGATCTGTTGGGCAGGACTTTTTTTCTATTCAATCTTTAAAGAAAATTTTGGCAGTTTAATGAACAACCTTGTAAAAGCACCAATTTATTTTTTCATGGTTCTTTTATATTTATTTTATCTGGCAGGTATGTTATGGACGGAGAATTATTTAATAGGTTGGGATGATCTGGCAATAAAAATTCCTATGCTTCTTTTTCCGTTTTTATTTTTAACTCTTCCGATTGGAAGGTTTTCATATGAATTGGTTCGGAGAGCTCTTATACATGGTTGTTTGTTTGCCGTCATTCTTTGCTTTGTACGAGCCAGTAGTCATTATTTTGTAAATCATGAACTCCATAACTTCTATTATATAAGTTTTTCATATCTCATGCACCCAACCTATTTTACAATGTTTATTAATTTGGCCATTCTGTGGTTATTAGATGATTTGTTATTTAGTGAGAAGTTGCCTGTAAAGAAGAAAATTGGTGACTTGTTTTTGCTCTTTCTTTTCATAAGCGCCGTTTGTGTATTATCTGCACGTCTTGCAATGCTAACTACTTTTTTTACCATGATTGTTTTTGTTTTGTTTGAAGCAATTAAAAGAAAGAATTTTAAAAAAATGCTTCCATCAATTTTGACAGGTGTCGTAGCGATTTTTCTGGTTTCGTTCTTTTTTATTAACCTGAATAATCGATTTATTCAAATGGCTGATGTCATCGAAAACAAAGCTGATCCTACTGCTTTAAAAGACACCGTAAATAATACATCTTATAATAGCACAACCATTAGAATAGGTTTATTTAAAAACGGTCTGGCCATTTTTAAAGAACACCTCTGGTTTGGTGTTGGGACAGGTGACGTCGTCCCGGTTTCTGTTAAAAGGTTGAATGATGAAGGCCTTCATGTCCTTGCATTGAAAAGTCATAGTGCGCATAATCAATATCTTCAAACTGCTGTGACGCTTGGTGTTTTTGCCCTTTTGCTTTTAATTTTTTGCATTTGTTGGCCATTGTATGAATTTCTGAAGGCAAAGGAGTACTTGTTTGCAGCATTTATGATGATTGTATTAATAAATGCAATGGGCGATACTGTACTTCGTGCTTCCTCTCTATACTTTTTCACCCTTTTTGGTTGCTTTTTTTATCGAATTTTTCAAAAAAATAGCATAAAAAAGATGTAATTATCAGACTAAATTTTTATCTTCGGACTCTTAAAAAATACAACTGCGCAGCTGTACAGACTTTGATTAATGCTTAAAAAAGAAATGATTCCTTTTTCCCCACCCAGGATCGACCAAAAAATTATTGATGAAGTTGTTGCTACTCTGAAATCAGGGTGGATAACGACTGGCCC
>CAYHCU010000018.1:19253-22619 GCA_964355035.1 uncultured Flavobacteriales bacterium
TTAAGAATTGCAGGAATTGATGAAGCGACTCGTGATAAAATAATGCAACAAATCTTTGACAAAGACATTAGTGTGAATGTTCATTTTATTCCGGTTCCAATGATGTCTTATTACATTTCACTCGGCTATTCAATTGAAAACTACCCTGTCTGCTATCAAAATTACGCACAAGAGATATCCTTACCCGTCTTTTTTGACTTGACCTTAACTCAAATAGAAAAAATAACCAATTCTGTCATACAATCTGTAGAAGAAGAATTATATATTCGCACCCAATGAAAAAATTACTATTTCTCCTTACTATTCTTGCTTTTTCTGCCACTGCACAGAAAGCCGATTATAAAGCTCTTTCTGAAAAGGTGCTTGATCAATTCAATAGAAAAGAATTCCGTGAAATTTATAAAGAAGTGGATGCTGTCGTTATGACTAAAGTCGATACTGCTTTTATTGCCAAGAATTGGGCAAATGTCATTAAGCAAAATGGAAAGTTTGTAAGAAAAATTAAGGATGAATCAAGCGTTCAGGGAAATTTTATAATACATACTCAACTTTGTAAATTTGAAAAAAAGGAAGTTAACTTCAGACTAATCTGGGGAGAGAATAATAAAATTAAGGGATTTTATTTTATTCCTGTGGATGATAGACCAAAGTATAAAATTCCTGCTTATCACAATGAAGCAGCCGCAAGTGAAAAGAAGATCTTAATGACAACGGATAGCTACCGCATTCCAGGTACATTGGCTATTCCTAATACACCCGGGAAACATCCATTGGTAATTTTAGTTCATGGTTCAGGAGCGAATGATCGAGATGAAACGGTTGGCCCATTAAAACCTTTCCGCGATTTGTCATCCGGATTGACCTCTCAAGGTATTGCTGTTCTTCGATATGAGAAGCGTACGCGTCTCTTTAAGTCGAGAATGAACCATGAAGCCTCAACATATACCGTTCGTCAGGAGGTAATGGAAGATGTAAAGAAAGCTATTGAAACTGCAAAAAATGATTCCTCTATCGATCCTACACAAATTTACCTTTGTGGGCATAGCTTTGGCGGAATGATGTTGCCTCGTTTGGCAAAAGAAAACCCTTCTGTAAAAGGCTTGATTTATCTTGCTCCTAATGCACGAAAATTGGAAGATCTTTTTGTAGCTCAAGCAGAATATTTAGCCAATGAACTTACTGATCCAATTAAGAAAAATCAATATGTCGATTCTGTAAAAAGTCAGCGCGATAGAATTAAAGCACTAAATTCAAAAGCAGTGAACGACAGTTCAAAGATATTCGAATCTCCCTCGTCTCTTTGGTATGAATTGAGTTCTTACGATCCGATTGCTACAGCTAATTCGTTAGATATGCCCATGCTTTTTATTTTCGGTTCCAGAGATTATCAAGTAACTTCAATTGATGCTGAGTTGTGGCTAAAAGCATTCAAATCGAATGAAAAGGTCACTTTCAAAATGTATCCCAAATTGAATCATTTCTTTGTTGAAGGCGCCGGAAAAAGCCTTCCCTCTGAATACGAAAAACCCGGGAATGTTGACTTTGGACTCATCACCGATATAGCAAACTGGTTGAAAGGAAATAAATAAGTTGAATGATTTGGTTAAAAGGTAATATGAACAAGTTCCTCATCCGTTTTTTTGATATAGTATTCTCTATTGTAGGGCTGGCTGTCTTTTCCCCAATTTTAGCTCTCATAGCTTTGCTTATTGTGCTCGATTCTGCCGGACCGATCATTTTTCGCCAATGGAGAGTTGGAAAAAATAACTCCAATTTTCGATTGTTTAAATTTAGGACCATGAATGTTAATTCTGATAAAATGGGACTAATTACTGTTGGTTCTAATGATCCTAGAATTACTCGTTCAGGTGTTTTTCTGAGAAGATTTAAATTGGATGAACTACCTCAGCTGCTAAACGTACTATTCGGACAAATGAGCCTGGTTGGTCCTCGCCCTGAAGTTAGACGATATGCTGACCTTTATACTCCTGCTCACCAAAATATTGTGTTATCAGTAAGACCCGGAATTACGGATTTTGCTTCAATAGAATACTCAAATGAAAATGAGCTTTTAAGTCAAGTTAGTGATCCCGAGCACTTTTATATCAATGAAGTACTGCCCGCAAAGATCAAACTGAATCTCATCTTCATAGAAAATCCTACTTTTGGCAATTATATGCGTATTATCTTTCGCACCGTCGGAAAAATTCTAACCCACTAATAAATTATAATAAACAAACAGTAATTCATTCCAATTCGTTTCAAACTACTAATTTTGTAGTCGTAAAATGTCCTTGGACAAACTTTTATTAATTATTGAACTATGAGAATTAAAATTTCGTTTTTAAAAGTGCACGGCAGTAGCGGTACGGTGCCACTTCATCACCAGAAAATTATTTCTGCGTTTCTGGAAGAAGTAATTAGAGAAATGCCGATCAAGTCTGAATTCTACAATTTCTCCTCGCTCAAAGGAACTTCAAAAGTTCAAGCAGGACAAATTAGATTTCTCTCTTCCAAAGTTTCATTGGTTCTGTCTGCGCCGGAACCTGAGTTTCTTCAAACATTGGTGAATGAGATTTTTGAACGTCGGCTAGTAAGCTTCGCAAAATTGACCTTGGTTCCTAAGGCTTATGAAGTGATGGCGGATCCGGAATTCAAAACTGTGATGAAATACGTTTGTATTTCTCCAATGATCTCTCAGCCTCCTTTTGAGTCAGACATCTCAGGTAACATTCCTGAAGCAATGGACCCTAGAAATCAGGAATTCTCTGACCTTTTCTACGATGCAATCATTGATCGTATGGAAAAAGCAGGTTTCGACGACAAACAATTAGGCTCTTTCGCTGAATTTGAAATTATGCCTGATGCGAACTATGTTCAAAAAATCGCTGATACGCACAAGAAATTCGCAAGAATCTACAAGAACAATAACAACGAAACTATTTTCGGTTATCTCTTGCCTTTTACCCTTCATGCTCATCCTCAAGTTCAGAAATTTATTTGGGAATGTGGTCTAGGCTTAAACACTGTGCAAGGTTACGGAATGATTGACGTGGTTAGCTCTTTGTTTGCTCAAGCAACGGTGGAAGCGGAAGATGCTACTGTAGTAGATAGTTCTGCTGCTGATAGTTCTGCTGCTGCTGAAGAATAATTACTCCGATTTTATTCATTCTTCCCGCAAGAATTTTAATAGATGACATACCGATATTAGTCGAGATGTCATCTATTAAGATTTATCTTTTGTGGGCTGGAAAGGTATTGACGTGTTTTACTGGGTCTCATTTATTTTCTGGGGAGTGAACATAGTTTCTCTCTCATCAATTAATAGACATGTGGATAAATTGGATTCCGTTAGCTATCGTACTT
>CAYHCU010000019.1:0-21260 GCA_964355035.1 uncultured Flavobacteriales bacterium
TCTTGATCTGAACGCTTACTTTTATACACCTGAATTGAAAATGCAAGAGCGACTTCGATCTCTTGGAAATTACATTTCTCAAAAGAACAATATCACCATCCGTCCGGTAAATATGAAGAAGTTTTCTTCGGAATTGGAAATCATGAGAGGTATTTACAATGATGCTTGGGATGATAATTTCGGTTTTGTCCCCGTTTCTAAAAACGAATTCAATTTTATTTGCGGTCAGATGAAATCTGTTGCTATTCCTGATATGGTTCTGTTTGCTTTTATTAATGATGAACCTGCAGGATTTATTGCTGCATTGCCGGATTATAATGTGTTCATGAAAGAAATGAAAGGGAAAATGACATTGAAGGGAGCTTATAATTTTCTATTCAACAGAAAAAAAATTAAAGCGACAAGAGTAATTACTTTTGGTGTAAAAAAGATATTCAGAAAAAAAGGTCTCGATATTGCTCTCCTGAATCAACTGATGATAAATTGGACTACACTTAAATTCGAAGAAGCTGAATTATCATGGATACTTGAAGATAATGTTCAAATGATCCGTGAAATCGAAAAATTTGGAGCTAGCCACTATAAGACGTATCGCATTTACGGAAAAAGTCTTCAGGTGAATTAATTTTTTTGTAAACTGTAAATCATAAGCTTTGAAGTATAGACATGCTTAAGGGTTTATTGAGATATTTTTTCACAATCGGATATTGCAATGATTTCGTAATATCGTTTGAGTCGTTGGAAGAAGTGAGCATGTAAATAATACAATGATTTTTAATTGCGTCAGGAAATTTATTGAACTCGTCAAGAAATCCAAACCCATCCATTTCAGGCATTCTGATGTCTAAAAATATCAAATCCGGCGATTCTTCGGGATTCGATTTTAGTGTATGTAGATATTCCAGTGCTTCTAGTGCTGAACTTTTCACCGTTACCTTTTCTGACATCTTACTTTTTAAGATGATATGTTGGGAGATATAATTGTCCACTTCATTGTCATCTATCAATAGGGTATGTTTGCTATTCATGGGTTTTTATTTGTGGGGTTTATTAATTATCCTTTTTTAAATTTGGAATATTGATTGTGAATTTCGTTCCAACATTTAATTCTGATTCTGTGTAAATTTTCCCGCCAAGGGTATCTATCGTTTCTTTTACGAGATATAATCCAAGACCTGAACCGGTTGAGATTTTTGTTGCACGATAAAACATTTCAAATATTTTAGTAAGGTCTTTTTCTGCGACCCCTATGCCATTGTCTTCAATAATAATGTTTGCATTTATTTCACTACAAAATATCGAGCATTTTACATGAGGGCTTTCCTTTTTTACATCCTGATATTTTACAGCATTGGAAATTAAATTATTTAAAATTATACTTATTCTTCTCTTGTCGGAAAAGAATGTTGAACTGTTTTTTATTTCTACTATTAGTTTTAAATTTTGAGCGCCATCCATAAATTTATGACTTTCTCTGATTTCTTGAATTAGTTCATTGAAATTAATTTCTTCGTAAGCAATTTCTAAGCGATTATTTCTGGAATAGTTGATTATTTCTTCAATAAAATTGTCAAGTTTTGTAACTGTTTTTTCCATCATTTGTAACCTGTCGTGTTGCAAAGTATTACCAAATTCATTCAATTCTTCATCTACTATATTTATAAGCCCTAAAAGTGATTTGAGTGGTGCGCGTAAATCATGTGAGGTGCTGTAGACAAAACGATCCAATTCCTTGTTGGTTTTTTGTAGTTCTGTGTTTTTTGCTTCGAGAAGATGTTCTGATTTCTTTCTTTCTGTTATGTCTCGAATTATGGCGCAATAGTATTTTTTATTATTTGATTCCCAGAAACTAAGTGAAATATCGAAAGGGAATTCTGTCCCGTCTTTTTTTAATCCTTTAAATTCACCTAGTTTTCCACTACTCCCTGATTGTACCGTTAAAATATGATTTGTTAGATCTGATAAATAAATTTTTCTATATCTTTTCGGCAGAATGGATGTCCATAGTTTTCCAATAATTTCCTGTTGTTCATACCCGAAAATTTTATTTGCATAGTCATTCCAATAGATGATGTTCCCATTTTCATTGGCAAGAATAATTGAATCATGTGCTGATTGTAATACAGATCTGAATTTGTTTTCCGATTCAATTAATCTCTCATCTACAATTTTTCGATCAGATATATCTCTTCCAAAACCTTCTATGGCAATGAGATTTTTATCGAAATCGTAAATTAGTGTATGAAGTTGTTCTATCCAAATTATTTTTCCGTCTTTTCTAACCCATCTTAAAATTATTGGTTTTTGAGATTGTTGTCCTCCTTCAATTATCTTTCCGATTAAATGCAAATCTTCCGGATGCACTAATTTTTTAAATGCTAAATCGGGATTTGCCAATAAATTATTGGCCGAATACCCTGTAATATTTTTAATTGAAGGACTTACATATGAAAAATGTGTGGGTTCAATCATCTCATATCTAAAGATTACGTCTCTTGCATTTTCTGCTAACAGCCGAAAACGAGTTTCGCTTTCTTTTAATCTTAACTCAGCTTGTTTTCTTATAGTAATATCTCGAAATGTAATAACTGCACCAATTATTTTTGATCCTTCTTTGATAGGTATACTGCTGAAATGAACCGGAAAGGAAGTGCCATCTTTTTTCCAGAAGTAGTCATCTCCTCGATGAATATTCCCATCATTTAGAGTTTTGAGAATAGGACATTTTTCAAGTGGATAAGACGTCCCATCTTCAAAAGAATGATGATAAAGAGAATGGCTGGGTTTCCCTAGTAATTCGTGAATTTCATATCCAAGCATTTTTGAAGCCAATGGGTTTACAAAAGTGTGATTACCATTTTCGTCAAGACCAATAATTCCTTCATCTGCAATTTCCAATATTAATTTGATTTCTTTGTTTGCTTTCCGGATTATTTCCTGTGATTTTTTTTGTTCTGTTATATCCTCTTTGAAGGCTAGGAAGTGAGTTGTTTTTCCGGAAGAATTTAGTAGAGGTGAAATAGTGGCCGATTCCCAGTATAGTTCCCCATTCTTTTTCCGATTTTGAAATTCACCGCGCCATTCCTCGTTTTTTAATATAGTATCCCATAGTATTCTATATTCTTCCTGAGAAGTAAACCCGGATTTTAAAAGGCGTGGATTTTTACCTATGACTTCGGAAAGTTCGTAACCGGTTAATTTTGTAAATTTCGGATTAATATATTCAATAGTTCCATTGATATCTGTTATAATAATGGATACAGGACTTTGTTCTACAGCCTGTGAGATTTGGCGAAGTTTGTTTTCTGAAATTTTATAATCTTCTTCAATATAAATTTTTTCAAGAGAAAATGAAATATTAGTTGTTATTTTTTCCAATAAAAATATTTCTTGCTGTGAAGAAAAAAAGTTTATTTCTTCTGAATAAATTGTAAAGACACCAAGAGTTTTATCTTTTATTTTTATAGGAAGTGATATAGAGGAGCGGTAGTGACGTTGAACGGCTTCTTTTTGCCAAAGTCCCTCTGGTTTAATATTGGCAATATCATTGAAAATAGTCGTTGTTCCTTTTTGTCCGGTATCTCCTGTTGGCCCAAGTTCTTCCGGAAATTTTGTAATAGTTGATAAGTTGATACTTGCCAAGTAGTCGGCTTCGTGCCCTGCCCAACATATAGGAACCAGAATCTTGGAGGCATTGTCAATTAACCCTATCCAGCTCATTCGGAAACCACCGTACCCCGTTACTGTATTGCAAATTTCTTGAAATAAATCGTTTCTGTCATGCGTTCTGATGATAATATAATTGATCTTGCTGTTTAAACTGAGTATTCGATTTAGTTTTACAATTTCATCTAGTTCTCTTTTCCGGTCTGTTATATTTTTAATAAAGACTGTCGTTCCGCTGATGTAGAAGTTTTCAATAATTGGACTCCACGAAAATTCATAATATGATTCAAGATTTTTTTGATATTCTATTTCGGAAAACGATTCTCCTTTTAGTGAGCGATCTATATTTGTTTTTAAGTGATTTCGTTTCTCCTCTATGTGAATGCAGTCAAGTATATTAGCTCCTATTTTTATATCAATATTCCAAGCATTTTGCATTTCTAGAAAATGATTTGTATTGAAAGAAGTATAGCAATAATTTTTGTCCAAAGAAAATATATTTAAATCATCCTGACTATTAATCAATGAATTTAATAGAATGTTTTGGGACTCTAATTTTTGTTTTGACAGAACTTTTTCTGTAATATCTGTTGCAGTTACAAAACATAAATCTCCAATTTCATTTGAAATTCCTGTTAGAAGTATATGTGATGGCTTATTGATGCGAGTTGTGAGTTCGACTTCGCAAGTCTCTTTTACTTGAGTTGTAAATAAATTGGAAAGAAAACGAGTAAATTTATTTCTTTCTTCAGCTTTAATAAAAGAGGTAAAGGGGTGCTTTAATAAATCTGATTTAGTTTTATTGAGCATTGCTGCACCATAAAAATTTGATTCAATAATTTGACCTTCTTTCGAGATTGTAAAATATCCGGAAGGTGCAAAATCAAATAAGTCCGAATATTTCTGAACTGCTATTTCGGTTTTTTCATTAGCCAATTGCAGCTCATCATTCATTTTTTCTAATTCGAGTTGATGCATTTCTAATTCAAGAAATAGTTTTGTAGATTCAGATTCTGATAGTTTTAAATTGAATTTAGTGTTTTTGTTTTTCCGTAAAGCTTCCGCCTTTTGACGAAGTTGATCTAAATCTGATTGCTTTATTTTAGTTTTCATTAATCGAAATTATTTCAATGCTGCTCAACTTATTTCTAATAAGATTACTGCGTGTGTCAATTTACGAAAATAGTTTTTCTAAAATTCTATAGTGTTGTAAATGTATAAAATTATTTGAATAGTGGTAATATGATTTTAATCAAAAATTTATTGCTCTCGGATAGTTGTAATTTGCGCTAGATACTTTAAGAGTTATTTAAAAACCCATAGAATTGATAATTTGTGAGATTATTGGGATTGTATTGATTTCTTTATTATATTTGATTGTTACTAGCGTGAGTACTGCTTATTGTAGTTTAACAAAAGTTGAATCAGAAAATATTATAAAGGAAATAAAATGAAAATTCGATTAATTCTATCGGTGTGTTTGCTTGTACCAACATTGTTTGGGCAAAATCTATATGGAAAGCCGCACCAACACATTCGTTGCGGTACAACGGAGTATATGAATAATTTAAAGCAAAATGATCCTAAGTTGAATGAAAAGCTGAATCAGGCAGAACAAATTATTCAGCAATGGATGAGCGGTCATCCTAATTATAGAACAAGCAGTACCGTACCCGATACAATTCCTATCGTTGTGCATGTGGTTTATCAAACTGCACTTCAAAATATAAGTGATGCACAGGTGATTTCTCAAATAGATGTTTTAAATGAGGATTTTGCTCGAACAAATGCAGATTCAGTAAATACACCTGCTATTTGGCAGGCTATTGCAGGTCGATTGCCATATTATTTCGTTTTGGCTCGCAGAGATCCAAATGGAAATCCAACAAATGGCATTGTAAGGACACCGACATCTTCAAACACTTTCAGTACTAATAATGCCATTAAATTCGATTCTCAAGGGGGCTCTAATGCTTGGGATGTAAATACCTATTTTAATATTTGGGTTGGTAACCTTGGTGGTGGATTGCTTGGTTATGGAGAGTTTCCTACCGGTACTCCAAGCAATACGTTTGGTTTTGTTTGTTTGTACGATGCTTTTGGTCGAGTAGGAACTGTAACCCCTCCATATCATTTAGGCAGAACTACAACTCATGAAATTGGTCATTGTTTTGATCTCTTCCATATTTGGGGTGATGACGGTGGTGCATGTAGTGGCGATGACTTATCTGCGGATACACCTAATCAGGCAGATGCAACTTTTGGTTGTCTTACTTATCCTGCTTTGGATGCTTGTGCCACTTCTTCTCCCGGTTTTATGTTTATGAATTACATGGATTATAGCGATGATAATTGCTTAAATATGTTTACGCAAAATCAAGCTTCCAGAATGGTGGCTGCTGTAAATAGTTTTTATCCTACACTTCTGAATTCAATCGGTACACAGCCTGTTGTTCTGCAAGCAAACGATGCGGGAAGTTTTGCAGTCGTTTCTCCGGTAGCAAATTTGTGTAATACTGTGATAACACCGGTTATTACTCTTAAAAATTGGGGTACAGCTCCTCTCACTTCTGTCAATATTAACTATGTTCTCGATAATGGAACGGTTAATACTTACTCTTGGACAGGTAATCTTGCCTCACTTGCTACGGTTGATGTGACTCTTTCACCAATGAATTCAAGCAATGGAAGCCATACTTTTCTTTCTTATACTACATTACCAAATGGCACGGTTGATCCGAATGGTTTAAATGACACAACGTACAGTACTTTTAATATTTTCAGCTCGGGAATGGCTATTCCTGTGGTTCAGAATTTTTCTGCAGTGCCTTTTCCTCCGGTTGGTTTTTCTATAAATAACCCTGATGCCGGTACAACTTGGGTTAGGTATACAACAGGCGCTTATACTGCTCCGGCAGGTATGCGAATTGATAATTTCAACTATAATGCGAATGGCGAAATTGATGAATTGGTTCTTCCTTACATGAATTTGAGTTCCGGCCCTTCGCCGACATTGTCCTTTTGGGTTGCTTATGCTTATTACACAGTTCCTCTTCAATGGTCTGACACTCTTGAAGTAGTAATTTCCGAAGATTGTGGTGTAACCTGGACGTCGATTTATAAAAAGTGGGCTGATGACTTGAGCACAGCTCCTCCAACAACCAATATCTTCGTTCCTACTGCTTCTCAATGGCGCCAGGAATTCATAGACCTGTCTCCATTTGCAGCTACAAATACTGTCATTGTCAAAATTAGAAATATCACTGACTATGAAAACAATTTGTATGTAGATGATATCAATGTTGATTTTACGACTGCTATTAAGGAGACTGACTCAGATATTAATTTCAATGTCTATCCGAATCCGGCATCTGATTTACTAATTGTAAATACAGGTTTAATTAAAGGAGACCGTGCAACTGTTTCTATATGCACTGTCGATGGACAACTTGTTTTTAAAAATGAAGTGAAATTGCCTCAACACGGCACAGAAATTAATGTCAGTAAATTTACCAAAGGAATTTATTTTATTTCCGTTGAAAATGATTTTGGAAAGCAAACCAAGAAATTTGAAATAGGAGAATAATTTTTCAAGATGGGCTGCTAAATTTTAGCAGCCCGTCTTTTTATAGTACTACTCAATATATAACAGTTTTTTTCGATTAACATTAATTTTTTTAAATCACTTTTTTTTCTTCGTAAAATCTGCGTTTGATCTGCGAAATCCGCGATATCTGCGGGAAATAAATGCAGTTGATTTTCTCGCCTTCAGGTGACGGACAAATGAATAAACCGCAACCCGGCTTTAGCCAAAAGCGCAGTTTCAATTCTGGAGCATCATTCTACACAAAAAATAAAAATTTGATAATTGGTTTAATAGTTCATATATTTGTGAACTATTAACTAATTAAAGAATGATTGGGAAGAAGATTTTCGAACTGCATGCTGATGTCTGTAAAGCACTGGGTCATCCTTTGCGAATTGAAGTTATTGACATATTGCAAGAAAAAGAACTTTGCTTCTCTGATATCCTTGAAATAACAGGTGGACTAAAATCCAATTTGTCGCAGCATCTTTCCGTAATGACAAAAAAAGGCATCTTAAAAATGAGGAGAGAAGGACAATGCAATTATTATTCGCTTTCTTCCAAAAAAGTAGCTCAGGCTTGTAGGCTAATGCGTGAGGTGCTTATGAGTAGTCTTAAAAAACAAAACAAACTTCTTGAAAAAATGTAATCTCTAAAATAATCACTATGAAAAGATTCACAAAAATAGTTGCTGCATTAATTGTATTGAACAGTTTTAATAATGTTCAGGCACAACAAGCAGGGTCAGTTATTGAGAATGTTGATGCAAAAACATTTAAAGCATTTGTTGATGCCGGTAAAGGAATTATTCTGGATGTAAGAACTCCCGAGGAGGTTTCTGCAGGATCTATTAACAACGCTAGCATAATCAATTTTTACGATCCGGATTTTAATGCAAAAATTAATTTGATTCAAAAAGATAAGCAAATATATGTGTACTGTAGATCAGGTGGTAGAAGTTCGCAAGCTGCTGAATCGTTGAAAAATAACGGCTTCAAAAAAGTCTATAATTTGGTTGGTGGAATTTCTGAATGGGAGAGGAAAGGTTTTCCCATTGTTAAACCTAATATTGCGAAAGATGAAAAAATTAAGCAAATTAGTTTAGCAGAGTTTAAATCATTCTTAAAAACAGACAAACCGGTATTAGTTGACTTTCATACAGTATGGTGTTCTCCGTGTAGAAAAATGGCTCCGATTATTGACGGAATCGAAGGAAAATATAAAGGTAAAGCCGTTGTGATGAGAATTGATGTTGATAAAAGTAAAGAGGTGGGAGAGGCCTATAAAATTCAAGGCGTTCCTGTGTTTATTTTATTCAAGAATGGAAAACAAATATGGAAACACAATGGAATTGTTTCTGAAGAGGAATTAATAAAGCAAATTACAGATAATTTATAAGCAATTAATTGAAGGAGTCGTAATCAGCACAATGGCTGAATTTGCCAATTGGGTTGTAGCTAGTGACAAAGTACTTGTATTTTGTCAGCTCTTTTTCTACTCCTTCAATCCTTTAAACTGCCATTATTTGATTTTTTAGCCCTTCTTTTGTAACTTCGTACCGGTCTATTTTATTACCTGTCTTGCATTTAATAAATTATTGAGTACATTTGATACTAGATGAAGCGAATACTTTCTATTCTTATCCTTCTTTTATATACGCTTGCGAGCTCCGGTGTTGGAATTCAGACGCATTGGTGTGGAAAAAAAATTGCGCATATAAAGGTTGTTTTTACGGATAAACATTCCTGCCCTTGTGGTAGTAAGAAAATGAAAGCTGATTGCTGTAAAGATAAAATTGAGTACCTAAAAGTTACTTCTTCTCACCAGAGTTCATCTTTATCTCAAGTCAATATTCAAATTACAGATTTATTTATTTTATCATCGATTTTTACAGATTGTTCTGTTTTTACGAAATCCAAGGCTTATAATTTTTCTCAGGATCATGCACCACCTTTAATTTTTGAGCACTCTTTATACATAGAGAACCGCACAATCCGTATTTGATTTACTTTATTTTGTTTTTTAGCCGCATTCCATTGGAATGGCGGCCTTAATTACTTATACCTATACTTTATGCATTATGGATAAAAAAGAAAGATTGAAAATTATTGAGAGGTCCTCAGTGCAAGTTGGACCGGGAGTATTTTACTCAACTATTGTGGTAATTGCTTCTTTTCTCCCAGTGTTTTTGCTTACCGGCATGGAGGGAAAACTCTTTCATCCTTTGGCATGGACGAAATCTCTGATTTTAATCATAGATGCTTTCCTTGCCATTACACTTGCTCCTGTTTTAATTTCGTTTTTTTTGAAAGGAAAATTGAAACCGGAAAGCGCAAATCCGGTTACCCGCACACTTGAGAAAATTTATACGCCAATTATTTCATGGTGCCTTACCTGGAGAAAGACTGTAATTACAATTAATGTTGTCGCTCTCATCATTGGAGGAATAATGCTGAGTCGTATGGGGTCAGAGTTCATGCCACCCTTAGATGAAGGTTCAATTCTATTTATGCCTGTTACATTGCCGGACGTGTCCAACTCTGAAGTCAAACGTATTTTGCAAGTGCAGGATAAAATTATTAAGTCAGTCCCTGAAGTTCAGAATGTGTTGGGTAAAGCCGGTAGAGCCAGTACTGCAACTGATAATTCCCCGATTAGCATGATTGAAACAATTATTCTTTTGAAGCCAAAATCAGAATGGAGAAAGGAAATTACAAAGGATGATATCATCAATGAGTTGAATGCGAAATTGCAAATACCGGGAGTTGTGAATGGCTTTACACAACCTATTATTAACCGTATCAATATGCTTTCAACAGGTATTCGTACGGATGTGGGCTTGAAAATTTACGGACAAAATCTTGATTCAATTTATGCTCTGGCAACACGAATGAAAAATGAATTGCAAGGTATTAACGGTATCAAAGACCTATATGTTGAACCTATTACCGGTGGCAGATATGTTGACATCCTTGTAAGAAAAAACGAAATCGGAAAATACAATCTTAGTGTTGACGATGTCAATATGTACGTCGAAACTGCTTTGGGAGGAATGAATCTGACAACAACTGTAGAAGGAAGAGAACGCTTTACTGTAAATGCCCGCTTTGCTCAGGATTACAGAAATAGTCTGGAGGCAATTAATCAAATTCCGGTGAAGACAATGAATTATGGAACTATTCCTCTTTCTTCTGTCGCCGAAGTGAAAATTTCAGAAGGTCCGCCAATGATCAATTCTGAAAACGCTATGCTGCGAGGTACTGTTTTATTTAATGTGCGTGATCGCGATCTTGGAAGTACTGTAAAAGAAGCACAACTGAAATTGGATAAAATGTTTTCTAAACTCCCTAAAGGATACAATTTGGAGTGGAGCGGTCAATGGGAAAATCAAATTCGTGCAAATAAAACATTGTCTATGATATTGCCAATTGTACTGATTATCATTTTTCTGGTTCTTTATCTTACATATAAATCATTAAAAGAAGCGCTACTTACAATGATAACTGTCCCTTTTGCATTGATTGGTGGTGTCTATTTAGTGTATTTCTATGGAGTGAATTTGTCTGTAGCTGTTGCAGTTGGTTTTATCGCTTTGTTTGGTGTTGCCGTTGAAACAGCAATGATTATGATGATTTATCTCAATGAATTTATGGAAAAATTAGTGAAAGACAAAGGCAATTCATCCAAAACTATTACACAAACAGATTTACGAAAATATATTATGGATGGTGCCATTCAAAGATTAAGACCTAAACTGATGACGGTTTCGGTTTCACTCTTTGGTTTAGTCCCCATTCTGTGGGCTACCGGAACCGGAAGTGATGTAATGTTGCCGATTACTATTCCTTTGATTGGCGGTGTAATTACCTCTACAATTTATGTTTTGTTGGTCACACCTGTTGTCTATGAAATGGTGAAGGAAAGTGAATTGAAAAAATATGGTAAAATAATTCTACCCGGGAAAAATGAAGAACTCTAAAACGATATTGTTATTTCTTTTAAGTGTTTGTGCTATGAATTTATTTGCGCAAACTAATGCTTCTGAGCGTGTAGTTTTTACACTTGATTCGGTTTTACAAAGGATTGAATTGAATAATCCTATGTTGAAAATGTATGATGAGGAAATAAGCGCAGTAAATAATTACTCACAGATGGCAAAAGGCTGGATGCCACCGTCACTTTCAACCGGACCTTGGCAAGCTCCTTATAAAAATTTCAAAGATGGAATGTGGATGATTACCGGTGAACAGATGATCCCAAATCCTGCAAAACAAAAAGCAAATTATAAGTACATGGGCGGCATGGTCCCGGTTGAGCAATATGGAAAAGCAACAAAACAGAATGAAATGTTCGCTATGGCTAAACAGAATTACAGCGAATGGAGCATTCTGAAAAGAAAATATGACGTGTTAATTCAGACAGACACTTTACTGAATTATATGGTTGAGATAGCTCAATTTCGATACACTTACAATAAAGAAAAACTAAGCAATATTTATAAAGCAAAGGCAGATTTATTTGAATTGCGCAACATGGAATCAATGGTGCTTGGAGACATGAAAATGAAAAATGTTGAACTCAATACATTAATGAATGTTGACAAATATTTTATTTTTGAGATTGATACTACTCTGGAATTTCAAAATTATGAATTTCAAAATTATGACACCTCATTAGTTTCTTCTTCTCGCAGCGACATTAAACAATTTGATGCAAGTATAAATTTATTAAAGCTTAAGCAAGACTACGAAAGATCAAAACGATATCCTGATTTTGGAATTTCTCTCAGTCACATGCAATCATTAAATATGATGCCGAACCAGTTTTCTGCAATGGGCATGGTAACCATTCCAATAGCACCATGGGCATCTAAAGAATTCAAATCAAATATTAAAGGAATGGATAATTCAGTTAATTCACTTGCGTTTCAAAAACAAGCACTCCTTAATGAGGTTACAGGTAATTTAGCGTCTCTTCAAATACAAATAATAGCGATCAAAGATCAATTAAACAACTACAACAGAGATATTATTCCTGCATATTTAAAAAGTTACCAGACTTCCGCCATGGCTTATGAACAGAATACTGAAGATTTGTTTGTGGTGTTGGATGGATTGAAAATGTACAGAATGGCACAACTTAATGAATTAGATAAGCTATTTAGCTTACTTAAATTACAAATAGATTATGAGAAGCAATTGGAAGTACGTTAAGGGGTTTACAATGGATAATGGACAAAGGACAATGGATAATGGACAATTGACAATGAATAATGGACGATGGATAGTGCGCAATTGTCTATTGTCCATTATCCATTATCCATTATTATTTTGTTTCCTGTTTATTCTCTTTTCTTGCAATAGCAAGCAGGAGCCGAAGCACATCCCTTCATCCAAAATAAAGAACTTAGATGGATTGGTGCAACCTGCTACGCAAACAGTTTTTAGTGATGTAAAAACGTTTGCTCCTTCTGAAATGTCTTTGAAACCTGAAGTGAATGTTACAGGAGAAATTGCATACGACCCTGGTTTGTTGAATAACATTAGTTCTCGTTTCAGCGGAAGAATAGAGAAATTATATGTTAGATTTAATTTTGAAAATATTTCGGTCGGACAAAAGATCATGGATATTTATAGTCCCGAAATACTGACTGAGCAAAATAATTTCATTTATTTACTCGGCAACTCTGAAAATAATGAAAATTTGGTTTCTTCTTCTCAGCAAAAATTGAATCTGCTTGGGTTAACTAACGAACAAATTAATCAGATTAAAATAACACATAAACCAATTAATCCGCTTCCTGTTTTTAGTCCGTATAGCGGACATATTCACGACATTGGTATCAGTAGCAATGGAAGTTCTGTTGGTTCAATGAGTAGTGGTTTGAATTCCGTCATGAATAGTTCTGCTTCGACTTCTGCTCAAGTGCAAATTGAAAATTTACCTTCGTCTAATTCTTCTGCTCTTTCTATTAAGGAAGGAATGTATTTGCAAACAGGTCAACCTGTTTTCTCTGTTTATAATATCAGCAGAGTTTGGGCTGTATTAAATATTTATCCGAAAGATGTAGCGTTGATAAAAGCAGGAGATAAAGTTGCTATTACAGCAGAATCAAATCCATTAAAAACAATTTATGAAGTTATTAGTTATATCGAACCTCTTGTTGGGCAAAATGCTTCAGCAATAAAGGCCAGAGTTTATATAAATAATGCCGATAACCTGCATATGAAAATCGGAACTTTGATTTCAGCAAAAATTAGTTCCGCTGAAATTAAAGGATTGTGGCTTCCCCGAAGTGCTGTCCTTGATCTTGGTCAAAAACGACTTGTTTTTCTAAAAACGGGAAATCATTTTGAGACAAAATTTATTCAGTCAGGAATTGTGACTGATTCGTTCGTTCAAATTGTAAGTGGTTTGCAAGACAATGAACAAGTGGCAGTGGATGCGCAGTACATGGTTGACAGTGAAAGTTTCTTAGAATTAAAGAACAATGAAGAAAAATAAGAATACGAAAATGGTGTTGTTGGTGATGGCATTCGTGTCGTCACTTCAATTGTTTACTTCTTGCAGTTTAAAGAAGAACAATACGGGCAGTATTGCGGCTGATGAATATTTCACCTGTTCAATGGATCCACAAGTAATAGAAAATCATGAAGGTACTTGTCCGATTTGTCATATGATGTTGATTAAAGTGAAGAAAAATACTCTCAAGGCCGGTCAGATAAAACTTAGTGCACAGCAAATGAAGTTAGCCAATATTTCATTTGATACATTAAGAGTTCATGAGTTGGTAAAAGAAATTAACCTTACAGGAGTTGTAACCGTCGATCAAAATTTATCGAGCGCAATAAGCGCAAAAATTCAAGGGAGAATTGAGAAACTGGCGGTGAAGAATGTTGGAGATTATATTAGTAAAGGACAATTACTTTATGAAATCTACAGTGAAGATTTGAGTTCAACTCAACAGGAATATATTTTTTCTATTCAGAATTCGACTCAATCACTCAATTTTTCGGAAAAGGCGAAAAATAAATTACTTCTTTATGGAATGAAGGAGTCGCAAATTGACTTTATTAAAAAATCAAAGAAGATATTGCAAACAGTTCCTGTATATTCTGAAGTTGAGGGATTTGTAAATGAAATTTCAGTTTCTGAAGGCAATTATGTATCCTTAGGAGAAACATTATTTCGTTTTGCAGCACTGAATTCGCTTTGGGTGGAAGCGCAGGTTTATTTATCTTATTTGCCCTATTTGGAGATTGGAACAGAAGCCAATTTTTCAATCCCTGCTGCAGGTGAAAAGTACTTTGCTGGTAAGGTTATTTTTATTGATCCACAGGTGCAGTCTCCTCAAAGGTATGTGTTGGCTAGGTTTCTGATTTTGGATCCATCTCAGCAAATAAAGCCGGGTATGCTTGCCAATATCAGACTTCAAACAGAAAAACGTAAATCGTTAGTTCTTCCTATTGATGCAATCATTCAGGATAGCAATGGTGCAAATGTATGGGTGCGCAATAAAGATGGTGTTTTTGAAAATAAAATGGTAACAGTTGGTATGCAAAATTCCGGACACATTGAAATTATTGACGGCATAAAAGAAGGTGATGTTGTTGTTGTTTCCGGTGCGTATTTACTAAACAGTGAGTACATCTTTAAGAAAGGTGCTAATCCGATGGAGAGCCATCAAGAAATGAAAATGTGATAACTAATCTACTATTAAATATAAATTATAAACAAAAAAAAACAAAAAAATGAAAAAATCAATGATTTTATTTGCAGCCGTTTTGACAATGGGAGCCTGCAACAGTTCTTCAACTAAAAACGAGCAATCAACTGCAGCTGATTCTGCAACAACTCAAATTGCTGATACAGCTCAAGCATCCAACTTCGACACTACAAAGCTTGCCAGTGGCGCAATGTATTATCAATGTGAAATGCATGCTGAAGTAATTTCTGACAAGGCCGGAAGTTGCCCTGTATGTAATATGGATTTGTCCGAAATAACAAAAAATTAATTTAATTACTAAGTCAGAAAAAAATGAAAACAAAAATGATTGCTGCTGTGCTTGTATTTGCATTTAGCAGCTATATAGGTGTCTTTGCACAAGATAAAACTGCATCTGAAAAGAAGCAATCTGAAGTACCCAAAATAAAACAGCAAAAGGATAAGGATTCTTATACTTGTCCTATGCATTCAGAAGTTAAATCGCAGCAAGCAGGTTCTTGTCCTAAATGTAAAATGGATTTAGTGAAAAATACTACTTCAGAAGGGAAAGATAAAAAAGAGCATAAGATGAAAATGGGTAACGGAATGATGCATGATATAGATAAACCTGCTCAAAGCAAGGATGATTCTACAAAGACTAATTAACAATTGAAAATTGATAGTGGATAATTATCCATTATCCACTATCCACTATCCACTATCCATTATCCATTATCCACTATCCACTATCCACTATCCACTATCCACTCACTACTCACAAAAAAATAAATGGTAGAAAAACTAATCATCTTCTCATTACGAAACAGGCTAGCTGTATTATTAATTTCCATTGTTTTGTTTGGGTGGGGAATTTATGCGGTGCAAAATAATCCTGTAGATGCTATACCGGATCTTTCCGAGAATCAAGTGATTGTTTTTACAGAATGGATGGGTAGGAGTCCACAGGTGATAGAAGATCAGGTAACTTATCCGCTTGTTGCCAACCTTCAAGGTATTCCGAAATTGAAAAACATAAGAGGTGCTTCTATGTTTGGGATGAGTTTCGTATATCTGGTCTTTGAAGATAATGTTGATATTTATTGGGCACGAACGCGAGTCTCTGAGCGTTTGAATTTTGCGCAGAAACTTTTACCGGATGGTGTTTCACCAACTTTAGGACCGGATGGCACAGGAGTAGGACACATTTTTTGGTACACTTTGGATGCAAAGGGTTACGATTTAGGTGAACAACGTGCATTGCAAGATTGGTATATCAAATTTGCTTTGCAAACTGTTCCGGGAGTAAGTGAGGTTGCTTCTTTTGGGGGCTTTCAAAAACAGTATCAGGTAATTATCGATCCTGTAAAATTGAATTATTACAACCTTTCTATGATGGATGTTTTAAAAGCTGTTAAGTCAAATAATAATGATGTTGGTGGAAGAAAATTTGAAATGAGTGACAAGTCGTATATCGTCAGAGGTTTGGGGTATATTAAATCAATTGGAGAAATTGAAGATATTTCACTCAATACTTCTAACAATGTGCCAATACGAATTAAAGACGTTGGCTCCGTTCAAATGGGAGGAGATATTCGCTATGGAATATTTGACGAAAATGGTGAAGGTGAAAAAGTGGGAGGTATTGTAGTAATGCGGTATGGTGAGAATGCTGATGTTGTTATTAAAAATATTAAAGCAAAAATTGATGAAGTGCAAAAGGGTTTGCCCGAAGGCATAAAGTTTAAAATTGCTTACGATAGAAGCGGTTTAATTGAAGAAGCTATTAGTTCAGTGAAAGGTACTTTGCTCGAAGTTTTCATAAGTGTATCGATTGTTGTATTGATTTTTCTTTTTCATTGGAGAAGTGCGCTTATTATTCTTATTCAAATTCCTATTTCTGTAGCGTCTGCTTTTATTTTGCTAAATGTATTGGGATTTTCCTCCAATATTATGTCTTTAACCGGTATAGCTTTGGCAATTGGTGTAATTGTAGATGATGGTATTGTGATGGTTGAAAATGCCTATCGCCATTTAAGCGAAGCACAAGCGAAAGAATGATTTAAGTAAAATTTTAGAGGTTAAATGAAGTCTGGGGATTGTTTTTTTATATTCAAATATAAGTTAGTATATTTGAATATCCGACACCGATAATATGACTATAGTAGATTTCAAACTTCGCTTTGAAACCGAGAAATTAGAAAATGCTGCTTATTTGCTCAAAGCAGTGGTACATCCGACTCGACTGGCAATTATAGATCTCCTTGATCAACACAAAGAGCTGAATGTAACAGATCTTGCCTGCGTATTGGATCTTTCTCACGCACTTATTTCACATCACCTTACGGATATGAAAAGTAAAAACATCCTTCAGACGCGGAGAGACGGCCAGCAGATTTTCTATTCTATAAAAGAAAAAGCGGTTCTTGGATTACTTAAATGCATTCAGCGGTGTCCATGAATTGTTTAATCGTTGTTCGTTTTTCGTAATTCGAATAAACATCGATCCCCGAATCTCGAAAAACGAATCTCGAAAAACGAATCCCGAAACACGAATCACTAATCACATACAATGAAAAAGTTTCTCCTTTCTGCGCTTATTTTATGCACAGCACACTTTACTTTTGCGCAAAATTTTATTCCAATTCCTGATACACTTTCAGGAGCTTCTATTGATTTGTTCATGGCTGATAGCGTCATTCAGTTTTATCCGGGTATCAATACAAATACAATCGGATATAATGGCAGATATCTCGGCCCAACTATTATTTTAGAGAAAAGGCAAACCGTTACGATGAATGTTCATAATCTGCTTGCAGATACTACTACAACGCATTGGCATGGCCTTCATGTGGCGCCTTCAAATGATGGAAGTCCCCATTCGCCTAATTTGCCCGGCAACACCTGGTCTCCCTCTTTCACTGTAATGGATAATGCGGCAACATATATCTATCACCCACATTTGCATGGTAGCACAATGGATCAGTTTCTGATGGGGGCGGCAGGATTAATTATTGTCCGCGATTCTGTTGAAGCCGCACTTACATTGCCAAGAACATATGGTGTCGATGATATTCCTCTCGTTTGCCAATTTCAACACATTGATAGCACTACCAAGCAAATTATTCTGGATGATGCTTTAGATAACATTACAATGGTGAATGGAACCATTCACCCTATGGTAAATGTTCCTGCACAAATGGTGCGATTAAGAATATTAAATGCAAGTAGCCATCGTGTTTTACAATTTGGATTTAATGATGGAAGAACATTTCATCAAATCACAAGTGATGATGGTTTGTTAAATGCGCCTGTTCCACTGACACGTTTGCGATTGGGTAGTGGCGAAAGAGCGGAAATATTAGTAGATTTCGGAGGACAAAACGGAAATACCTATTTCATTAATCAATATGGAAATGAATTGCCTACCGGATTTCCGGGTGGTCCTGCAGGAATGGGTGGCCAGATTGGTCCATTTGACAACATCACATTTAATTTCCTACAGATAAATGTTGTTGCTCCTACGAGTTCTCCTGTTACTACAATGCCGACAACACTTACTACAAATATACCATGGAGCTCTGCCGGTGCATCAAGTATGAATTTTACACTGGCAGGTTCCCCAATGATGAGCATGACTAATTTTACAATCAATGGAGTACAATATGATGAAAATGTTATTAACTTTACTAAACAACAAAATGATGTGATGGTATGGAATATAACAAATTCAAGTATGATGGCGCATCCGTTTCACATTCATGGAAATCACTTTTTCATTACCTCATTTAATGGTGCTACTCCGCCTGCCAATTTGCAGGGAAGAAAAGATGTAGTTTTAATCGGACCTCAAGGCGGATCGGTAACTTTAATTACCAAGTATGAAGATTTCGGTGATGCAATGATGCCCTATATGTATCATTGTCATATATTAAGTCATGAAGACAATGGTATGATGGGACAGTTTATTGTAAATCCGTCAACGACAAGTAGTGCGAATATTTATCCTGATGCCTCGGGCATTTCACTTTACCCAAATCCCTCGCAAGGTTTTTTTAATGTTACTTCAAAAAATCAAAATATAAAATTAATTACTGTTACAGACAATCTTGGAAGAATAATATTTTCTGAGAATGAAATTGGAAAATCAGCAGCGATTAATCTTCAAAGTGCAGCGAAGGGCGTTTATTTTGTAACGATACAAACTGCATCATCTTCTGAAACACTTAAACTGATAATCCAATACTAACTAACCCAAATCTAATTTATATATACAATGACTAAATCAATTCACACACTTATTGCCCTGCTTTTTGTATTTTCAATTTCTAATGCACAAATTCCAAATTTCAGTTTTGAAAACTGGACTTCTATGGGCAGTTATTATAACCCTGACCAATGGGGGACTATGAATAATACGACTGCTTCAGAAGGTATTTATACTGCTACAAAAGCTTCGCCGGGTAATCCGGGGTCTTGGTATTTGAAACTTACGTCAAGAACTATTTCATCCGGAGTAATGAATGGAATTGCAGTAAGTGGGATATTAGATTCAATCACAAAGTTGCCTGTTTCCGGATTTGCTTATTCTACACGACCTGCAAGCTTCACGGGAAAATGGCAACACATGATTTATGGTAGCAGTCAGGGATCAATTGCTGTTACTCTTTCCAGATGGGACGTCTCATTGAATCAACGAGTAACTGTTGCAACTGCAAATCAAACATTGTCAGGAATGGCAATGAGCTGGGCTAATTTTTCAATTAATTTTATTTATGCTGATGGTAATGATCCTGATTCATGTATTATTGTTTTGAAAGCGAGTGGAGCAAATCCAACGAATCAGGACTATTTGTGGGTAGACAATTTAGCATTTGCCGGTACAGTTACCGGAATTGAAAACAATAATTCGGTTTCGAAAAGTGTTTCTGTTTTTCCGAATCCGTCTACTTCCGAAATTACAGTTGAGATGAATCTAGCTACTTCTCAAAAAACTTTTATCGAAATCTCAGATATCGATGGTAAGATTATTTTGTCGAAAAATGTTGGAGTAGTGCAAGGCTCAACGAAAGAAATTATTGATGTTTCAAAATTTGCAAAAGGATCTTATTTTGTGAAAGTTAGTATTGATAACGGATCTACAGTAAAAAGGATTATCTTAAACTAATTAATATATAATATGAAAGCAATTTTCCTGATTCTGTTTAGCAGTATATTATTGATGAATGTTGGCTCCGTCTCAGCATGCTGTACTTCGGAAATCAGCGTAGAAAAATATATTTGTCCGATGAAATGTGAAGGTGAAAAAATATATGACAAACCGGGTAAGTGCGCGGTTTGTCATATGTCTTTGGAAAAAGTAATTGAAACAATTCCGTCGAATAGTACGGAAGTGGAAAGTGATAAAGTGAAGTGTGTAGGTTCAATGAAAAATGTAATGCACAAAGGAAAACTTTCCGGAACAATTAATTTAGATACTATTTCTGATAAGCAACATTTATACGGCCTTGGTCCGATAGAATATTTGAGAGGTGAGATTTTAATTGACAATGGAATATCTTACGTTTCAAAGGTAGGTGTCGATGGAACTATGATAATTGAACAATCTTACAAAGTAAAGGCGCCATTTTTTGTTTATGAAAATGTTAGCAGCTGGAAAAATGAAATTATACCGGACAATATTCAAACCATTCCTGAGCTTGAAGTCTACCTTGATCAGATATCAAAAAATCATTCCAGACCTTTTGCTTTTAAACTCACAGCAACTGTAGAAAGTGCCAACATTCACATTTTAAATTTACCAAAAGGAACCAAGGTACAATCGCCCGAGGAGGCGCATCAAAATCAAAAAAACTTTATTTTGAAGAATGAGGACGTTGAATTAATCGGTTTTTTCTCGACCAAGCATCAAGGAATATTTACTCAACATGATTCGTATGTTCATATTCATCTGCTTTCAGCAGACAAAAAGAAAATGGGACATTTGGAAGAAATGTTAATGAAAAAAGGAAGTGTGAAATTGTTTTTAGGGGAGGAGTAAAAGCGCGTTTTTCGAATGACGAATATCGTTTTTCGAACCACGAACCACGAACCACGAATTACGAGACGGGTGATTTGCTTTCAAAAAGTATCTTTGACGTATTGATAAACATCAATTTCGGTTTAATTCTTTACAAACTACTGGTTGTGATTTGCTTTCAAAAAGTATCTTTGACGTATTGATAAACATCAACATTGCGAACATTGCGAGTGGGCGAAAGTTGTGATTTGCTTTCAAAAAGTATCTTTGACGTATTGATAAACATC